>CAUJFT010000392.1 GCA_963169475.1 Bacteroidota bacterium
AATAACACTGAACAGTTATTTTTTCTGCCTGAATGGATATTATGCAGGAGTGAGTTGAAAAAAAAGGGGACACTCGCTAAGGATAGGGAATTAAAGAGAGAACGGGCTTCAGCCTGTTTTTAGCTTTCAAACCAGAACCAAAAAACAAGGCTTGGTAAAAAGTACCAAGCCTTGTTTTTTATAGATACATTAGTGTATCTTTTTTGTATTCTTAAAACAAATGTCTCTTTCAAAAAATAGACGCTACTGCCGAGATAGTACCACTCATAAACTGCGTTAGGGGTTCCAAAACCAAGGAGGGTAATACTCCGAACAAGATAATCAGTACGGCAAGCACTCCTACCCCTAAGCCTGTAGTTAGATTAAATCCAGGGGAAACTTCAGGTGATTCATTTTTACCAAAATACATAATCACAATTAAGTAAATATAATAATAGGCAGCAATTACAGAAGTTAGGATTCCAATAATAGCGGCAATTATCTGTCCGGAGTGTATCGCTGCAATAAAGACTTGATATTTACTCATAAATCCTGCAAAAGGAGGGATACCTGCCATAGAGAATAGAAATAACGCCATGGCTGCTGCAAAATACGGAGCTTTTGCGCCGAGTCCTTTCCATTTATCCATGTCGGTATCTGCAAGGGTTCGCTCTGCTATCCCGACCAATCCAAATGCACCGATATTCATGATTGTGTATATAAACATATAAAAAATTACTGCAATAAACCCTGCTTTGCCTGCACAAAGTCCCAATAATACATAGCCTGTATGTGCGATTGAAGAATAAGCTAACATTCTTTTCAGGTTTTTTTGGCGCACAGCAACAATGTTTCCATAAATCATAGACAATACTGCCGCAACGACCAGAACATTTACCAATTTCTCATAAGTCGTAAAATTCATTTTTATCAGCACCGTACCCATAGCAATGAATGCTGCCATCTTGCTACCTGTAGCCATAAAACCTGCAAGAGGGGTGGGCGTACCTGTATATACATCAGGTGTCCAATTATGAAACGGAAACGCGGATACTTTAAAGAGAAATCCAATGACAAAAAGCCCCATTCCTGTATAGAACAAAGGTAGGTTCTCTGCAATTTTAGAGGAACTTGCGGCAATATCGTTTAAGTTTGTATGCCCGGTAAGTCCGTAGAGAAGAGAAATACCCAACAAAAGGAATGCGGATGCAAAAGCTCCTAAAAGAAAATATTTTAAACCCGCTTCATTAGAGTTTTCATCTCTCTTAAATAGAGCGGCAAAAACATAAAGTGCAATTGAAAATGTTTCCAAACCGATAAAAGTAATCAACAAATCAGAGGCATTTGCCATCATAATCATGCCTACTATAGCAAAAATAAGAAGCGGATAAACATCATAAATCGGCTTGTTTTGGCGACTAAGATAATCAGGAAGGAAAAAGAGCGTAAAAACGCCTGAAAGGCATAAAAAAACAATATTGAGAGGAGCGATATTTCCCACCTCTATCATTCCATAAAATGCCTGCATACTAGTTACCTTTTCAGGAAGTATGGCAAGTATAGCCGCTCCTGCTAATCCAAGTCCCGTAATCAGAGGCATAGATGAATGCGCTTTCAACACATCCATCAACATTAACATCAGCCCCACTGCTAATAAAAACAAAAGGGGAGCTATCATTACTGAAAAATTGACAATATCTGCTGGATTAAAGCTCATACTCTGAAATTAAATAAGTATCTTTTGTAAATTCAATAAGATTCAAAAAACGAAATTCCAACCCATTGTTGCATAAACATTGGATTTGGGCGGTAAAATTAGCAGTTAGTTTGAAAGTTGCAAAAAAAATTATTCATTGACCCCTATTTTCCTTAAATATGTTTTAAATAAATAGGGATTATAAACCCATCGAACTTGTTTAAATAATTGATATATAGCTAATTGTAATGACAGAGGGGATTAATTTAATTTTCTTAAAGAAAGGCTCAAGCTATTGACCACAACAGAAACAGAACTCAATGCCATTGCTGCGCCTCCAATCATAGGATTTAGCATAAACTCAGTAAACGGAAACAACGCTCCAGCAGCTAATGGAATCGCAATGACATTATAGGCAAATGCCCAAAATAAATTAGTATGAATCGTACTTACTGTCATTTTTGAGAGAGAAATCGTCTTAGAAAGCAGCCTTAAATCCGGATAAATCAATGTAACCTTAGCCACCTCCATCGCGACATCTGTTCCTTTTCCCATTGCTACACTTAGGTTAGCCCTTGCGAGTGCTTGCGCATCATTAATCCCGTCTCCCACCATTGCTACAATTTTTCCCTCTTTTTGGAGAGAAAGAATAAAAGCCTCTTTCTCCGAAGGCAGGGTTTCCGCTTTTATTTTATCAATTCCTACAGATACCGCCACTGCCTCCGCCGTATGACGATTATCTCCCGTGAGCATATACACCTCAACTCCTTGCGCTTTCAGATGGGAAACCGCTTCTGCACTATGGGGATTGACCTTATCCGAAATAGCAATTACTGCCAGAACCGATTGAGTGTTCATAAATACAATGACCGTCTTAGCTTCACTTTTGAACTCATTGATAGTACGGACAATCGCAGAAGTAGTACGAATGTTCATCTTTTCAATTTGTTTGGGGCTGCCGATAAAATAATATTCATCTCCTACTCTTGCAGTAACTCCAACCCCGATAATGTTTTTGCATTCTGCAATCTCAACAGAAGGCGTAATAATATTAGCATAAGTCAGCAATACTGCATCTGCAAGAGGGTGGCCTGATTGTCGCTCCATTGCATAAATAATACCTTTTAAAAAGGCTTTGTCTTCGGTGTTTTCACCCCACACCCAATCTGTTACTACGGGCTTCCCTTCAGTAATTGTACCGGTTTTGTCCAAGACAACCGTATCTATTTTACCTCCCACTTCTAAACTTTCTGCGTCCTTAATCAGGATTCCGTTTTCTGCTCCTTTCCCAACTCCAACCATAATTGCAGTAGGAGTAGCTAACCCTAACGCACAGGGGCAGGCAATTACTAAGACCGTAATCATAGACATGATTCCCCGACTAAGCCCATATTCTCCTCCAAAAATAATCCAAATGATTAGGGTTAATACTGCAATGATTAATACTACAGGGACAAAAATAGAAGAAATTTTATCTACCATTTTCTGAACGGGTGCCTTGCTTCCTTGTGCTTCCTTGACCTTACGGATAATACGGGATAAATAAGTGTCTTGCCCTATTTTAATCGCCTCTATTACCAAGCTCCCATTACCATTGAGTGTCCCTGCAAATACCTTATCTTCCATCTTTTTCTCACTGGGAATAGGTTCTCCCGTGAGCATACTTTCATCTACCGAAGACTCTCCCTCCACAACCAATCCGTCTACCGGAATTTTCTCACCAGGTTTTACCAAAATTTTATCCTCTTTCTCTATAGCCGAAATAGGGCAGACCTCTGTTTTCCCATCGGGAAGTATTTTAGTAACGGTTTGAGGCTGTAGCCCGATGAGAGACCGTATGGAAGCTGTCGTTTTATGCTTGGCTTTCTCTTCTAACCACTTTCCCAATAGAATAAAGGCAATAATCAACCCCGCAGATTCAAAATAAACGTGTGCCTCTAATCCCCGTTGAGTCCAAAAACTCGGAAAAAGCGTATTAAAAACACTAAATAAATAGGCGATTCCTGTGCTTAATGCCACAAGGCTATCCATATTTACTGAACGATGCTTGATTCTTTTCCACGCATTTACAAAAAACTGCTTGCCCCACACAAAAAGTATAGGGGTAGAAAGCCCCCACATCAAATAATTAGCCCCCTTTGAGTGCATAAAAAACATGCCTATAACAAATAGTGGAACCGCAAAAGCACTTGCCCAAATCAAATTTTGTTTTGTCCGATTTAAAGAGGTGAGCCGTAAGGCTTCCAAATGTGCCGCCTCTCTTTCCATATCCACAACCGTCAGCGCGTAACCAACATCTTGTAGAGCTTTTTGAAAGTCAGATATATCAGAATTTTCGGGTAAATAAGTAATGGTAACCGAATTATCTGCCAGATTTACTGGCGCGCTAAGTACCCCAGGCTGATATCCCAAAATGCTTTCTACACTCGAAGCACAAGACGCACAAGTCATGCCTGAAACCGGAAAACTTTCTTTAATAACCGGGACAGTAAATCCTAATTGTTCAAGCCGCTTTATGATTACCGGAACGACCTCATTGTTTTTTGCTGTAATAATGACTCTTTCATTATTTACCTCCGTTTTGTGCGAAAGAATATCAGGGATTGCCGCTATATGCTTATCTATCAGAAGCGCGTTGTTTTCATTTTCAATATCGGTTATCGGAATAATAACAGTATTTGATTCCATTGAAATATAATTTAAATAGAAAAACTAACAATGATTGGTTTATCATCTACTTGAACTATAAAAACACATAAAAGTTTTATCCGCTATTTTTTGTTTAAGCGATATAAAGTAAGTAATCCTTGTTTTGAAAGTTACCGATGATTGATAATAATAAAGTTGAAAACTAATGAATATCTTGTGTCGGCTCATAATTTTTTTTAAAAACTTTATAATTAAAAAGAGTGGCTTGAATGACAAAAAACATAAAATAATAGACCTTTTTGCATGTATTAGACTTGGTTTTGAGACTTGCGGCTTTGAAATAGCTTAAACACTTGCTTAAATAACCCCTTCTGTAAATTTTAGGCTGAAACCCAGACTCCTAAAAAAACTCAAATAGGTCAATATCTCCCTAAAATTATCATAATCTATCAAACTAGAACCTAAAATATCACTCAAAAGGATAAAACGATTCTTTACACGGTAATCTTCCCCTTCTTTTGATAAATTTGCCTTTTTTTGCTCCAAAGTTTACCCTTTTTAATGCTCTATCCGATAAAATAAAACTCATTGGTTATCAATAATCTATAAAAAAGCGTCGAGCAGAGTGTGTGTTTTCTTAACTAATTTTGATGCGGAAACCCTAAATTTATTTCATTTTTTTTTGAAAATCCATAAAAGTTTATTTGTTTTACGTGCTAGTTTAGAAAGTTAAAAATATGGGAAGATTATTTCTGTTTTGTATAGGAGGTACCGGAGCAAGGGTCATGCGTTCTTTGGTGATGCTTTTAGCCTCCGGCGTAAAAGTAGATGTCGAAAAAATAGTGCCGATTATCATTGATGTAGACAGCAAAAACGAAGATACTGCTAGGGCAATAAAAGCTCTTGAATTATACAAGCTTATCCGTGGAAGGGTATATGCCTCCAAAAACGTTCCTTCCGATGGCTTTTTTATTACAGATATGTCCCCTTTGGGAGCAGAGGCAGTAGAGGACTCTAATATTACCAATATTAAAACTGCTTTTCAGCTTGAATTTGGAAATATAACCAAAACCTTTTACAATTATTTAGAAGTAGCAAGGATGAACGACAATACCCAAACTTTGCTACGCGCACTATTAGACGACTCTCCGGAAGAAGACAGAAGTACAGAACTAAACCTGAATCTCACTGTAGGATTCAAAGGAAACCCCAATATTGGCAGCGTGATTTTTAATGAACTTGTGGAGACAGATGAATATAAATATTTTGCCAGAGCCTTTAATCCTAACGACAAGATATTTATCGTCAGCTCAATTTTCGGAGGCACAGGATCCGCGGGCTTTCCTCAATTAGTCAAAAACCTAAGAAGGAATACCGGTAACCTAAATGACGCACTCCAAAGGGCAAAAATTGGAGCTACCGTAGTAATGCCATATTTTACCGTAGAAGACAATAAGGCGAGTGCAGTAGATGCGCGCAATTTTATGTCGAAGACCAAAGCAGCACTTTCTTACTACGAAAAGGAGCTAAGAGATATAGAAAAATTAGATGCGGTTTATTACCTCTATGATGAGCCGGGTAATCCTTATTCTAATAATGAGGGGGGAAATAGTCAAAAAAATGACGCACACTTCGTAGAATTGTTAGCCGCTAAGGCCGTAATAAAATTTGCCAACCAAAAGCAGTACGAAAATAACACCGAGTTTTATGAGTACGCTATCCGCTCCAAAGAACCCGTCATTAACTTTACTCATTTATTTGAAGACCCTACGCGAGATGTATTTCTTACCCTTCCGCTTACCTGTTTTGCCTATTTTGCAAAACTCTATCAGAGTGTGTTACCTTCTGGGATTTTTACAAAGGAAAAAGATTTTGCTAAATACTTAGACCTGAAAAATAAATTTAAGGATAGTCGCTATATTTATAAGGATATAGGAATATTTATGGAAGAATATTTTCTACAATATATGGTAGAAATCAGCCGAAACTCTAAATTTGAACCATTTAATCTTGCTGGAGATTTTAATGGTATGCTCAATGGAAAACCCATTGAAGATACAAGACCAAGGCTACTCCGGTGGGGCGATTTTGCCCTAAATGACGAAGGCACTTTTACACAAAGAATGTCTCAGGTTGAAGAAACGCTTCGTAAACAAAATATCCCTGACGAAGAAAGGTTCATAAAAATGTGTTATGATGCTTGTCGCTACGCCTTCGAGCAATATATTCAACGCGCACCTGTGGCTAACTATTGATTCCGAACAGCCGTAGTAAAGCATAGAATAAAATATCTAAACCTTATTTTTGATATTTACGTATATAAACCTTATTATTGCAAAAATTTTTGATAGTTCTATAAATCATAATTCTTTTAATATATGTGGAAACGATTTGTACGTGCCGTTAAAGCACTTTTTGGAGCGGGTATCAGTGCTATTGAAGACCCCAAATTGATTTTGGAGCAAAATATTCGCGAGCTGAATGACCAAGTTCCCAAAATGAATGAGAATATTGCTACTGTCAAAGCAAGTGTAAACCTTCTTGAGAAGGAGATGAACCGCCTGAAATCAGAATATCAGGATTTGGTCTCTAAAATGAAGGCAGCCATTCAGGGTGGGAGAGATGATATAGCTCAAAACTATGCCCTAAGATTAGAATCCGTAAAGGCTGCCCTTGCCCAAACCCAATCACAACATGCTTCCGCAGTAAAAGCGTATGAAAAATCGCTCGAGGTCAAAAAAGCCTTTATGCGTGAAAAAGATAAAAAAATATCAGAGGCTAAGGAAGCCCTTCGCGCCCACGAAAGAGCAAAATGGCAGTCTAAAATTGCAGATACATTAGAATCCTTTGAGGTAGCAGGCTTAGACCAAACCCATGACGAAATGCTGAATAAAATCAATGAGCAAACCGCAAAAAATGAAGCGCGTATGGAAATAGCCCTTGAATCAGTAGATACCGAAGGCATGAAGTTAGAAGAAGAAGCCGAAAAACTTCGCGCCCAAGATTTAGTAAATAAATTTAAAGAAGAGATGGGTATGTTTGACAGTGCCGATAAAAATAAGGTTCAAGACGATATAAATAATACACAAAAGCTGAAAAACTAAATCTCATTATATACTTTCAAAATATACTTTCAAAAAAACACGCTATTTTTTTTAAATAGCGTGTTTTTTGTGTTACACATAAACTCACTCAAGGCACAAAAGCCCTATCCTTTATCTTAGCTTTAAGGTTTGACTACGGTCGGGGCCCAACGAGAGATAAGTAATATTTTGTCCGGTGTATTTTTCTACCATTTTGATATAATCACTCAGCGTTTGGGGGATTTGTTCGACAGAAGACACCCCACTAATGTCCTCCCACGAATTAGTATGGCGGAGTAGGGGAGTGATTTCCTTCGTCAATTCAAAGGGACAAGTTTCTAATATCCCGTCAGGAGTTTGATATGCCCAAGCATACGATATTTGGGGTAAAAAAGCCAAAACATCGGCTTTAGTCATAATCAAGTCTGTTACTCCATTGAGTGTTACCGCATATTTGAGGAGCGGCAAATCCAACCAACCGGTTCTTCTGGGTCTGCCCGTGGTCGCGCCGAACTCTCCTCCGCTTTTTCTGATTTGTTCACCGGTTTCATCATATAGTTCGGTGGGAAAAGGTCCGCTTCCTACCCTTGTACAATAGGCTTTAAATATACCATATACTTTTCGTATATGTTTGGGTGCAACCCCAAGGCCTGTACATGCTCCTGCTGTGGTAGTATTAGAGCTTGTTACGAAAGGATAAGTTCCAAAATCAATATCTAACATAGTTCCTTGCGCCCCTTCTGCAAGGATTTTTTTGCTTGAATTGAGAGCATCGTTCAGAAACTGTTCTGAATTTATTTTTTTTAGAGAGGCAAGAAAATCAAGTGCCTCATGGAAGTCTTTTTCATACAGAGACAAATCAAATTCAAAATCATAAGGGCGAAGTAAACGGAGGTGTTTTTGTACGAGATTATGATAGACGTCTAATCTGTCTTTTCTAGTAAGGTCGCCCACTCTCATTCCATTTCTACCTGTTTTGTCCATATAAGTAGGTCCGATTCCTTTCAGGGTAGAGCCTATCTTATCTCCTTTTTTCGCACTTTCAGAAGCCGCATCTAATAGCTTGTGGGTAGGAAGAATAAGATGCGCTCTTTCCGAAATTAATAGACGGGAGCGAACCTCTACTCCTGCCTCTTCCAAAGAAAGAATTTCTTTTTTAAGAGTAACGGGATCAATTACCACTCCGTTACCAATTACACAAATTGAGGGCGGGTGAAAAATACCCGAAGGAATTAAGTGAAGCACACTTTTTTTGCCATCAATTATAATAGTATGACCGGCATTAGGTCCCCCTTGGTAGCGGGCGACAATGTCATATTCCGGAGTTAGTACATCTACAATTTTCCCCTTTCCTTCATCTCCCCACTGCAAGCCCAAGAGAACATCAATCATATTAGTAATAAAATTTATTTGGTGTTTATGAATTAGGAAGCGATTGCCTCATCTATGGTTCTAAATACCTTAAAAATAGTATTCAGTTTAGTAATGGTCAATAGGTTACTCACATTTTCGGCTGGACTTGCAAGGGATAGCTCTCCGTCTGCCTTTCTGACTTTGGTGAGCAAGGTAATTAATACGCCAAGCCCACTACTATTAATATGCTCTAATTCTGACATATCAATGATAATGTTTTTATATCCACCCGCAACATGATTTGAAACAGACTCTATAAGTGCCATGCCGTCATGCTCTCCGATAAGCCTTCCCGAAAGGTTATAAATGACCCATTTCTCTTT
Source organism: Bacteroidota bacterium (assembly GCA_963169475.1). Taxonomy (GTDB): domain Bacteria; phylum Bacteroidota; class Bacteroidia; order J057; family J057; genus JAAFHL01. Next base: position 9,144 of record CAUJFT010000392.1, read on the forward strand.
TATCTCATCTGTAAACTTCATAATTATATAATCGTTAGATTGGAATTATTTCACTAAAAAATAAGCTACCCTTACAATCAGTAGTAAATCTTGACAATCATGGTGTCATTTGTTTTTTCCCTTTGCAGTTTTCATCTTTACAGACCCCAAATATCGTAAGAGAATGAGAGGATATATCAAAGTTAAATAATTCGGCTACCATTTTTTCTATATTTCCTATTCGGGGGTCACAAAACTCTTGTACTTTCCCACATAACTCGCAGATGAGATGGTCATGCTGCATATATCCGTAGGATTTTTCATATAGAGCCTGACCGGAACCGAAGAGGTGTTTTTTTACCAAATTAGACTCCATCAGTAGGTCAAGAGTATTGTAAACAGTAGCCCGGCTTACTTGATAGTTTTTGTTTTTCATTTCAATATAAAGAGATTCTACATCAAAATGATCGCTTCGGGAATATACTTCTTCTAAGATTGCGAATCGTTCTGTTGTTTTACGATGCCCTTTTGTATCAAGATAAATGGAAAAAATCCTCTTCACCTCTTCCTTTCTCGCTATTTTTAATTCATGAGGCAAATCTGGCATACCTAAATGATTTAATGATTAAAGTATCTTAGCACAACCAAGCCGCAAAGTTACACATATTTTTAATATTGTACGCAAAAAATGTTATTTTTACGGAAAAATAACTCACTCTATAAGCATGATTCTTTATAAGTGTGCTGCTTTTGAGAGTAGGGTATCACTGTTTAACCGGAATATATGATTGTATGAAAAGTATTTTCTTTTAATCATTCCTGCTTCTTGGCTTTATCCCTATATTTTCTCAAAATGAGTATTGGGTTACGATTTCCCCCGACTCGGGTAGCTTTCAAAAACAAATGCTAATCCCTACTGTGAAGCGGGTATATATAAACCCTTGTTTTGATACATATAATCCTCTAAATGGGCATTTTACCTTCCGAGGCGGACCGTCCGACACTGTTACTGCTCTGATTACATTAGCAGTAAATAGCCTGAGTGTTTTATATGCTCCTCCTTTCCCGGTATATTCCAACCCCGCGACACAATGGATAGAATTTAAGTACAATCAAGCAACTGGAAATTTATACGCCTTATTTTATGAGGATAGCCTTTCGCTATTTTATTTAACACAAGTCGATCCTGTGAATGCAGGTATGACTATGATTGATAGCCTTCCGGGAATTACTGCTATTAGCACTTGTGGGTTCACTACCTTTAATTCCGCAGACGCTCACTATATCTTTTCCGGTCAGGATATTAATGGTATATCGCGTTTGTACTCTGTTGATGTACAAAATGGAGATATTGTTTATTCGCCGATATTTCCACCTTCCGGAGGAGGGTATTTTTCGGGGCTTCATTATCACCCTACAGAAGGGCTAATTTATGCTTTGCATAGAAATCTTGCGGATAGTATGTTCCTTATCCGTATCGACCCGGTAACGGGGAGCTTCGAAAAAAGAGGATATATCCCTACCGTACAATATATAGACGGAGAGGAATCCTCCTTGGACGTTCTTCATGAACGATACCTTTTTAAGGCACAAATTGTGGATAGTCTTGGCAACCCGACTCCACTACTTTATAGCGTAAGCCTTGCAGATGCTCACATTGTCTCTGCTCCATTATACCCTCATACTAATGATAATCAAGATAATTTTATTCAGATTCATTTTGATGAAATTAGAGATAAACTCTTTGCGCTTCATTGGGATTATCAAACAACTTCTATCAATACTTTGAGTATACAAGAAAAATCACTAACATTGTACCCAAACCCTGCAAAGGAAACTTTGACAATAAGCACACCTTTTTCTTTTTTAGGAATTATGCCTTCTAACGGCGACCTGAAAATTTTGAACGATTGCGGACAACTTGTAATAGAAAAAGAAGTTATATTTCCATATTCAGAAAAGATAGACCTAAGTAAACTTCGTACCGGAATTTATAATGTTATTCTTCACGCGGGAAAAATCACCCTTACCAATAGTTTTTTGAAAGAATGAGGCTAATCGTCTAATCGATTAAAAGTGTTATACTGATAATTGGAATTAATTTTCTCATAATTATTATTTCTTGCTCTACCAGACATTTTTTTAGGGGAAAAAGAGGGTAATCTGGCGGCATCTAACACCCTAATATACAAATTTTATGAAAAAAATATAAGGTACAAATTTAAATAAATTATTTTTTTTTGAGGGTCAATACGGAGGGCAATATAGCAAACGCAGCGTGCAACAAGTTTTCCAAAACGCCTTGAAGAAAGCAAAAATTAATAAAGCAATAGGCATACATGGCTTACGCCATAGTTTTGCCACACATTTGCTGGAAGCAGGTACAGATATTAGCTTTATCCAACAATTACTTGGACATAACGACCTCAAAACTACAAAACTACTTTAATATATACCCAAGTAACTAAAAAAAGTATTCAAAAGATTCAAAGCCCCTTAGACAAACTATAACTAAACATGAAAGGAATCAATAAAGTAATATTGGTAGGAAATGTGGGGAAAGACCCCGAAATTTCAACACTCGAAAAAGGTATAAAAGTTGCCAAATTTTCATTAGCAACTACAGATATTTTCAAAGACGATAAAGGACAATCACAATCACATACAGAGTGGCACGCTATTGTACTTTGGCAGAATCTAGCAGGCCTCGCCGAAATAAAGGAAGCCTATTGTATATAGAAGGTAAAAACCATACACGCGCCTATGACGATAAGCAAGGCATAAAACGATATATAACAGAAATTATTGGAGAAGAAATAGTATTTTTAGATAAAAAAGAAAAATGAATTTTACTGCGCATTTTGTATTGTGAAATTCCCCCACCAATTCAAAAACTTAACTTTTTATTTCCTTTTATCAGACAATATCAAAAGTTAGCAGAAGAAACCAACGGAATAAATGATGTGTTCCAAGACAATGGCGGAAAACTACTTCAAGTTCTTCTAATTACAGGATTGGTGGACATTCCAGGACGTGAAGGAAATGATGCTGTTGACAAAAAAGGAAATGAATATGAACTTAAATCGGTAAATGTATTATTGACAAAGAGTTTCTCGACACATCACCATATGAATCCTACGATGATTGCAAAATATAGAAAGGTAGATTGGATTTTTGCGGTTTACGAAAGCATTGAATTGAAAGAGATTTATCTTTTAACACCTGAACAATTAGAACCATATTACACGACTTGGGAAACTAAATGGCATAATGACGGTGGTAAAGACATTAACAATCCAAAAATTCCATTGAAATACGTTCGTTCCATTGGACGACTTTTATATAAAATGGAAGATGATGGAATATTTAGAGAAACCGAATTGAAATAAGAAAACCTACGCCCAACAAGGGTTTTGCGAAAAAGGGGCAGAAGTGCTAAATTGAACATTTGTACTTATATCAACATTTGTGGTTCATTGAACGTTTGTACTTATAATTCCACCACTTCGCCAAGCTGCCAGTCGTCAGACTGTCTAAAAACCCTTTTCTTGTTAAGATGGAGATTGTTGATAAGTTGTGCTTAAATTAGTTTCATAATAATTTGATTATCATTATATTTGCTGCATGAAATTCATACAAGGTAAAGGCAGAAATCAAGTCAGTTTCTTTTGTTTGGAGGAGCCAAAGAATTGCAGTTGAAAACGCATTAGGAAATCAAAAAAGATATTTTATTTTAAGAAATGAAAATAGAAGTGCAAATAAAACGAAAATTCAAGAAGAAGTTTGGATTTGTGCAGGAATAGCTAACTTCAAAAGTAAATCAAATTTAGATTTGCTTAATTTTTTAGGCAAAACGATAAACCTTTATTTAATCATTACCCATTAACTCAAAAGTAAAATTTGCTAAAATCTTTCCATTCAATTGTATTTCAACATTAT
>CAUJFT010000393.1 GCA_963169475.1 Bacteroidota bacterium
CAATAATTATAATCATAAGATATTACCTATTCTGAATTACATTTTGAACACAATATTTTGGTTGTCGCCATATATATGATGTTTTAAAGATACAATATTGCGACTTTTTTCTATAAATACTATATAAGAACACTACCAATATTTGAAGCCTTTTTGCCTTGATATCTATCCCATTGGCTAATTTTGATAATCTTGCACTACCCATTTTGGTGCTACAAATCATAAATAACGTCAAAAAACGGATAAACCATACCGACTCTTTTGGTAACTTTTTTTTGCAATTCTACTTGCAAATCGCTATATTTGTCCAGCAATTTTATTGTATGTGCCATAAATCTAAGGTTCGTCATTATTCCCCAAATTTATGGCATTTTTTCTCCTCACAAAAACTGTCGCATAGTTAGGAAATGGAGATAGTTTAGCATTCTTTTTGACATAAAAACATAAAAATAATATTATTGTAATTAAATTATTTTATATTTGTATAAAAACGTAGCAAAATATGCGGCTTATATTAACCCTTGTTTTTCTGATTGCCTTGTTGTTTCCATTTGATTTGTTTTCTCAATATGGTAATTTTGTAAAAATTCCGGCTTCTGCACGATATGTTAGTGGAGAGATAATTGTAAAAATAAAACCTGAATTTCGTAATACACTAAGTAACAATAATATTCAACTTCAGTCTGTACAACGTTCGGCTCCGAATCTGAAAATATCAGCAATTCGCAGGCTTTTTCCTAATCACGAAATTCCTGAAAATAGCAGAAGTAGAAGCGGAGAGAAACTGATAGATATTAGTACGATTTATAGTATTACATTTAATTCGGAAATTCCCGTACAGGATGCTATTAATGCCCTTTGGACAGAAGATGCTTATGATTTCATGGAGCCTCGTTACATCAATACCCCCTTTTTAGTGCCTTCTGACCCTAATCTTAATAATTTAGATGTCGGAGCCTACTCGCTCATTAATGCCTATACAGCTTGGGATCTTGCTACGGGTAATCATAGTGTAATTAGCGGGGTGGTAGATACTGGGTATAAGTTTGGAATTCCTGATTTAGACGGGAATCATATTCCCAATTCAGGAGAAGTCCCTTCAAATAATATAGATGATGACGGAAATGGGTACATAGACGATGTATATGGCTGGGATTTCGCACAAAATGACAACAACGTATCAGGGACTATTCTTAATCCTCACGGACATTTAGTAAATTCCCGATTTGCGTGCGTTACCAATAATGGTCAGCTTTACCCGGGCGTTGCCTATAACTGTGGGTTAAGATTTATCAAAGCCGCCTCCAATGAATCAGAAATAACGCACGGGTATGAAGGAATCATTTATGCGGCAGACAATGGAGTTCATGTAATCAATTGCTCATGGGGAAGTTCTAATTATACAGCTTTCGGGGAGACCGTAGTAAATTATGCTACTATTAACAAAAACGCGGCGATAGTCGTAGCTGGTGGTAATACGATGGCAGATACCCGCTATTATCCCGCAGCATTTAGAAGGGCTATTTCCGTAGGGGCTTGTTCTGCTACGGGAGTCGTAAGTACTACTTTTTCCAGCTATAACTACTCAATGGATATTAATTCTCCTACAAAAGGGGGATATACTTCTAATGCCGCTCCCGTAGTAACCGGAACCGTAGCCTTAACCTATCGCCGATTCCATGATATTTTGGGTATGGCGGCATTTACTCCCTATCAGTCTGCACAGCGCGTAAGGGTAACCGCGGTGGATAATTATGCCCTCAATCCTCTCATAATGACAGATAAAATTGGAAAGGGAAGATTAGATATGTTTAATGCAGTCAATGATATTGTAAAAAGCCCTTCGGTTAGAATTAATGATGAAATAGTATCTATCATCATAGGAGATGGAGACCCTGAAATAGAATCCGGAGAAACCGTTTCTATAGACCTTGATTTTATCAATTGGTTAGATTCTACTCAAAACCTTTCGGTTACTATCACGCCCGATGCAGGGTGTTCTCCCTATATCAGTATGATTATGGATACTTATAATCCCGGAATTATGCCTATGTTGGGAACGTCCTCCCATCTTTTTTCGTTTTCTGTTTCTGCACTTGCTCCTCCAGACCTTGCCATAAATCTAAAAGTAAGTTACACAGACCCTATTACTGGATATACAGACTTTGAGTATATCTCCCTTATGGCAAATCCTAACATTATAAATGTTACCAATAACCTTTTAGACCTTAGTGCTACGGGAAAAGGGAATATCGGATATGGAGATTATCCCTATAATAGTAATGGATTAGGGATTCAGTACAATGGTTTACTAAGTGCTATTTATGAAGGGGGATTTTTAATCGGGAACTCTGGAACCGCTATTGCCAATAATATTCGGACCAATACTGCTATGATAGACAATGATTTTACGGCAATCTCCCGTATTATGCCTAATGCCTCTCCTACGGGTTGTGATTTTGAGGCAAACACTACCTTTACAGACGCTGCCGCTCCTTCTCCGCTTGGACTAAGCATTAATATGAACTTGTATAATTATAGTGCTTCTCCTGACGATGGGTATATTATTTTGGAGTACTTAATCACCAATAATAGTGGGGTAGCTAGGACAGGGGTCTATGCCGGTATTTTTACGGATTGGGACATTTACAGTGATGCGCTAAACCCCAACGCTTATCAGCTAAATGTATGTGGATATGACCCTCAAAAGAAAATGACTTTTGCAAACCAAGACGGATATAATGATTTCTATGGGTGTGCCTTACTTACAGATGAGGATTTTACTGCGCGCGCCTATACAGGTGCAAGTGCAAGTTTTACTGATGCCTCAAAGTTTTTGGCAATTAGCAACGTTCCTACTCCTACTACGGCTTCTGTTTCCACCCCTAACGATATCATGCAATTTACGGGTACAGGCTCTTTCAGTATTTCTCCGGGTAGTACTCAAAGAATTGCCTTTGTACTAGTAGCAGGCAATTCTTTGAACGCACTCAATACGTCTCGGTTAAGTGCTATGAAGAAGTATTTTGGAAAAATAGTAGGGCATATCCCTGATAACACTCCAGCTCAAAGTGTTTTGAGTGCCAATATGGAAGAGACCGATGCCGAAGGGTGGACACATTACTACAAAATCGGGGTCGAAAATCAGTTATTACTCTCCTTAAAAAAGGATAATACTATGGTAGTAACGCCTAATCAAGTAACGCTTGGCTTTGGAGGAGTTCCTTATTACACTCAAATTACAGCTCCACTAGCTCCTTATGCTGCAAACTATCCATCTGGGTGGTACGTAATGAATCGTTTTTGGGAGGTAAGTCCTTCCGTTCAGCCTTCTAATCCGGTAGGTGTCCGATTTTATTATACTCCCCAGGATTTCTCCGCGCTTCAAACGAATTGCCCCTCCTTACTCACAGATAATGACTTGCAATTTTTTAAGTTTACTTCTTCATCGGGAATTAGTCCTAATCCGTCTGGAGGGCATTCCGGTGCGACTTACAGTAACCTGATAGGAATCAACAATAATGTATTTTCCTTAGGAGACAATCATTACGGGGAGTTTACGGTAAGCAGTTTTTCTGGAGGTGGAGTGGGTGAAACCGGAAATGGTATTTCTTTTCCCCTTCAATGGCTAGATTTTCAGGCTACTTTATTAGATAATCAGGTCGTTTCTCTAAAATGGACAACAGAATCGGAGGTGCAAAATGATTATTTTACCATAGAAAGGTCGGTAGATGGAATTATATTTACCCCCATAGAAACAATATCGGGACAAGAGGATAACACCCCAACTCAAAATTATACCACATTAGATAAAGAACCTTTTAATGGGACAAACTATTATAGAATCCGTCAAACCGACTTGGACGGGCATTTTACCTTCTCTCCTACTAGACAAGTAAATGTCAGTAAAGTTCCCGTTGTGTATTTTACAATATCTCCAAATCCGGCAGGAGAGTTTGTCGAGATTACTCCTTCAGAATCATCGGCGGCTTACCGAGCCGTCTTAATGAATATGCTAGGGGCATCAGTAGCCGAAGTTCTTCACACTTCCGGCAAAACAATCCTCCCAATAGGCTCTCTGGCAAAAGGAGCATATCATCTGCTAATCTTTGAAGACGGATTCACCCATAAAAAAACGGTCTGGATAAAATAAACCCTGCACATTAATAACCGCCTAAAAATAAAAAAGAAGATAGCATAAACACCTTGCAATAAAAATGTATACCTTTATTCTAATTAGGAATTAAAGATAGGGGTAAAAAATAACGCAATACCCTAATGACCGTCTTTATTGATGCCTTTCCCCTACGAGAAGGGGATTTTTAGCACGTTTACCCTATATTTCTGCCTATTTTTATAGAAAACTGAATATTTTTCTTTATCTTTGTTTTTTTTTATACCAAGATAAACATCTTTTGATTCACGCTCTAAAATAAAGACTATTATAATGAAAGTTTACAATCCCAATACCTTCGGAAAGGTGGGGTTTGATTTAATACTAAAAGAAACCTCGCGGCGCACGGTAAGTGAGGAGGCGCAAACAGCAGCTTTGGAAATACAGCCTATATCAGATTGGCAGACGCTTTCGCAATTATTGGAGAAAGTAAGAGAAATGAAAGATATTTTGGAGTATGATGACCCTTTTCCTTTCAACCATTTTTTTTCATTGGGAAATATTATACAAAAGACTTTGATTGAGGGACATTGGCTTACGATAGAGGAGTTAGGTCGGTTGTACAAATGGTTGTTAGTAGTAAAGCAGGTCAAAGCATATATTGATAAAAGAAAGGATAAATACCCCAAAATAGCCCAAATGATAGGAGGGGGAGCCTTTACGGATTTAATTATTCGACAGATAGAACAAGTACTCGACCCTTATGGAAATATTCGCGAAGATGCTTCCCCAGAGTTGGCTTCTATTCGGAGAAATATGAAAAATACCGCCATCGAGCTTCGCACGCTTCTGAATAGGATTCTTCGGCAAGCCAATGATAATAATTGGAGTATAGAGAAAGAAATTACTATCCGTAATGATAGGCTCGTGATTCCTATAAAGGTCGAGGCAAAAGGGCGTATTCCCGGCTTTATTCAAGACATCTCTCAATCTGGTCAGACTATTTTTATCGAGCCGGCAGAATCCTTGATATTTAATAACCGATTGAGAGAGTATCAGATATTGGAGCAGAATGAAATTGTTCGGATATTAACCGAAATCACGGCAAAAGTCAGGGTAGAAGCTGAAAATTTACGCTATTTTAAAGAAATTATTACAGAAATAGACCTTATACGGGCAAAAGCCTTAATAGGGGTAAGCCTTAAAGCCTCCCTACCCATAATAGAGCCGGAAGGGAAAGTATTGAAAATACAATCCGGATATTATCCTATACTTCAACTTCGGGCTTTAAGCCTGTCTTTTGAGGTGATTCCTCTTGATATTGAGATGAATCAGAAACGGCGAATCCTTATCATATCGGGACCCAATGCCGGCGGTAAAACGGTTTCTCTCAAAACGGTGGGCTTACTTCAACTCATGCTACAATCCGGATTTCTGATACCGGTTGATGAACGCTCGGTTTTTCGCTTGTTTGATTCCATTTTTATAGACTTGGGAGATGAGCAATCGGTAGAGAATGACCTCTCTACTTATACTTCTCACTTGTTCAGAATGAGACAAATGGGAGATAATATGAATGAAAACTCCTTATTTCTGATTGATGAGTTTGGAGGAGGGACAGACCCCAAGCTGGGCGGGCCCATTGCGGAATCGTTTCTGGAACGGTTTATCCGTCAGCATTCGTTTGGAATTATTACTACACATTATGGAAACCTCAAGGAATACGCTCATACGCATTCAGGAGTAGGGAATGCTGCAATGGAATTTGATACTCAGGAGTTAAAGCCTACTTATCGTTTGATGATGGGGGTGCCGGGTAGGAGCTATGCTTTTGAGATTGCAGAACGGGTAGGAGTACACTCCTCTATTCTCAAAAAAGCCCTCACAAAAATTGGACAGGAAACCGTTTTCTCTGAAAAACTAATCGGAGATCTCGAAAAGAAAAATGCAGAAATGAAGGTTCTTCTTGAAGTGAATGAAAAAAAAGCACAACATTTATCTGAAAGCCTCCAAAAATATGAAAAATTAGAAAGCGAACTTAAAACAAATAAAGCCAGAATCTTGATGGAAGCGAAGCAAGAGGCACGGAAAATAATTGAAAATGCAAATAAAAAGGTAGAACAAGCTATCCGCGAAATTCGAGAGAATCATGCAGACAAAGAAAGGACGCGTATAATTCGTAAACAATTAGAGCAGGCTATACCCGAACTCAACGAAATAGAGGTTAGTATCGCCCAAGAACCGCTTGTAAGTGAGGACGGAAACCTAATCCTTCTCCACGGAGAAGTACCAACCGTAGGAGATTGGGTAAAGTTAAAAAACACAAACTCTTACGGGAAATTAATGGAAATTAATGGAAAAAAAGTGATTGTTGAAATTGGTTCAGTAAGAACTACCGTCGCTTTTATCAATCTTGTTAAGATAGCCCCTCCCGAAACCCCCGCTTCTAAAAAGCAGCATATTGTAATGAAAACCGCTCAAATAAAATCAACCTCTCCCCATATTGACGTAATGGGAATGAGAGTAGAGGAAGCGTTAATATTAATCGATAAAAAAATAGATGATGCTGTATGGGCAGGGCTTCATTTTCTGAATATCCTCCACGGAAAAGGAACGGGAGCATTAAGAGAGGCGATAAGGAAGCATCTTCGCGATTTGTCTATAGTGCAATCTGTAGCAGATACTCCGTTAGAAATGGGAGGAGAAGGCTGGACAATGGTTACTTTTAAGTAAAATAATCGTTTTTGCAGAGATGTCTCTATTTTAACTATTAACCACCCTAAAATTATTTTTAGCTCTGGTTTAAAAAGTATGATAGAGATAATCGCGTGGTTAGAACATAACAGCATTCGCAGCGTTGTGATTTTCTTTCTTCTTAGAGAAAGAAATGGTTTTTCGTACAGATGCCATGTTATGCCCGTAATGAAGCATTTACGCTCTCTATTCCCTTTGTAAATTACCTTCCTTAGGGAGAATCCTCGTAAAAGCCTACATTAAGATGTGGTTTCGATAAAAATATTAAAATAAAGGAAAACTTTTCTTTTTATGGAATGTTATACTTTTTCAAATACATTAACTTTTATTAGAGATGTTACAATTAAAACTACCGAAGATTCCCCACTCTTTTTTATTTAGAGGATTGACTACCATCTTGTTTTTAGCTATTTCCCTAAGCGGATTTGCCGAAGCAAACTATGTGTATCATGAAGCCACAACCAATAATCCGGGTTGTGGAGTCAACAATTTCCGAAGTGTATTAACCCCTAATTCTTCCCAGTCTTTGACTATCGCTTGGAGAATTGAGTACCAGTTTTACACTACTAGCACATGGGTTTACTACACTACAGATGGCTCAAACCCGTCAGGTTCAGACGGCGTAGGTACAGGTACTACTCAAGTCATTAACGGGTCTTATTCTTGTGTATTCGGTACTCCTGTTAGAGACATTGGCACTGCCACGATTCCTGCTTTTCCGGCAGGAACTACGGTAAAGTATATTGTCAGCGCAAAGCATTCCGGCGGAGGGGACGAAATATGGGCGAATGGTCCTGGTGCCCCTTGTGCTTGCGGTCCGGTTACGAATAATGCCTCCCTTGCTACTGTCTTCTCTTATACGGTTACGGCTTCTGCCAATGTTGTAGAGGTGTATGCTACAGGAGGGAGTGCTTATGGGAATTATACTACCCTAAACGCCGCCTTCACAGCGATTAATGCAGGCACTCATACCGGAGCGATTCAGATTAGCATCAATGCTAATACCACCGAACCGTCGACCGCTGTACCGCTATTAAAAAGTGCAGCTCCCTCTAATTATAGTAGCATATTGATTCGCCCGGCAGGCAATAGAGTAATCAACTCTGCTGCTGCTCCCTCTGGAAGTAGAGGAGTAATCGAACTATATGGAGCAGATAATATAACGATTGATGGAGATGACCCTGCTACACCCGGTATAAGGAATTTGACTATACAAGTCGTTACTAGTGGCACTACGGGTATTGCAGCAATACGCCTTGCTTCAAATAGTACATCAGGAACTGATGGTGCCAATAATAATACCGTGAAGAATTGTATTATTACGGGAAGTAGAAACTCCGCTACCTCCACTACTGTAAATTATGGTATTAATATGTCTAATAATACTGCAATTACGACAGGGGCATATAGTTCTCTCAATACCAGAATAGAGAACAATTTAATCACTCGGTGCTATCACGGTATTTATGCCAATGGTGCCTCTACAACTTACCCCAATACAGGAACTGTAATCAAAGGAAATGAGCTAGGAAGTGCTACTTCTGCTAGTAATATCGGGAGCAAGGGGGTTTATATTACTTACTCCTCCACTACCCCGGGTACCGGCTCGGCTATTATTGAAGAAAACGACATCAGAGTAGGAGATTATGGAGCAACTGGTTACGCCCTCACAATTGCAGGGATAGAAGTGGGAACAGTAAATGCAGGATGTAAGATTAGTGGGAATAATATCCATGATATTAATCAACCCCACACATCTGGCTATGGCGCACATGGAATTTATGTAACGGGTGCTGCAAGTAATTCGGGAATTACAATCATAAATAATTTTATTCGGGATTGTAAAATGTACATTTACCAAACTTCTTACACTAGTGCTAGTACGCCTTCTGGAGTATTTTTTAGCGCAGGAGCTACAAATGTTGTCTTTAATCACAATACAATCGTGATGAATGGTCAGCTTGCTTCAAGTTCGGTATTTTCCTCCTTTTGTATAAATTCGAGTGTTTCAGGCGTTACGTTTAGTCAATTCCTCAATAATATCTTGGTAAATAATCATGCAAGTACAGGAGCGCATTGCTTCGCCGTAAATACCCCTGCAAACATCAGTAATGCAGTAGTAAATAATAATAATTACTACGCAGCCACAACAGCTAATATAGGGTATTACAATGGTTCAGTAAGAACAACCCTAGCTGACTGGCAGGCAGCAACCGCCAAAGATGATAATGCAATAAATGAAAATCCGACATTCGTATCGGCAACAGATTTACACATCAATACAAGCATAGCCACGCTCCTTGAATCCGGAGGAACCCTGACAACCATTATAACTGATTATGACGGAGACAGCAGGAACTGTCCTACGGATATTGGCGCAGACGAATTTATAGGTACGAACCCTAACGGACCTTCTATTCCAATGAGCTATATTTCCTCAACCGCTTCTCAAGCAGTCGCCTCAGCCTGCTCCGGGGGGTCAGTAAATAAGGAAATCATTCGCTTAGAAATCGTAACAGACGCAAACACCGGATGCCCGATTACCTTGAATAACCTTGTCATAAACGGATTAGGAACCACTACCTACGGGGAAGTTACGAGTGGTAAGATTTTTTATACAGGTACATCTTCTACCTTCAACGCCGCCAACCTAATTGGCACCTTTCCCGTCAATGGAAGTAATCAGACTGTTACACCGGGTAGCACCGTAACGCTGCTTAATGGGACAAATTATCTATGGGTAGCTTATGATATTTCTCCCGCTCCAGTAGGACCAGATTTTGATGCCCAGTGGATAAGTGCATCAATTAATGTCAATCAAATTCCCCAAACCATTATACCTAGTGTTACTAACCCTATAGGGAGTGTTGGTATTCTACCTCCTATGTCAGGAACGTACACCGTAGGAACGGGAGGGAATTACACCACGCTTACCTCTGCCCTTGATGATGTGGTTTGTCGAGGAATCTCCGCAGCCACAACCCTCTCTTTGATAAATGACTTTTCTACTCATTATGATGCAGTACACGGAGAGGTTTTTCCGTATATTATCACTAACCCAAGCGGTGGGAGCATTACGAATAAAGTAACGATTAAACCTGCTACAGGAGTTAATCCGGTTATTTCAGGAGCTAGTACTACTGCGATATTCGTTTTCAATGATGCAGACTATTTTATTATAGACGGATCCAATACAATAGGCGGTTCTTCCAGAAATTTGAGTATCATCAATACCTCCTCCGCAGCAAATACCGCAACGATATGGTTAAGTAGTAATGTAAGTGCCGGTGCTAATAGAGGCTGTAGGAACAATACTATCAAAAATACAAATCTTTCTTGTGGAATAGACCAAAGTTTAAGTACGGGACTTACTTTTGGTGTGATAGCTTCTGGTAGTCTGATTTCTACGGCAAATACAGGGCTATACAATAATTCCAATATCATTCAAAATGACTCTATCATAGGGGTACGTTATGGAGTATTTATGAATGGAAATTCACCAACGCTAAACACCGATAATACGATTACCCAGTGTAAAATCGGAGCAGCCGGATTCGGACCAGCCTCCGGGCAGATCGGTCAGGCAGGAATTGTTGTTTTCAATCAGTCTAACGGGGTTATTACTGATAATGAAATAAAATACGTAGGGTCTGTCTTTTCTGATGCTGCATCTGGTGCCGATAGAGTAGGGATAGGTATCGGATCAGTGGGGTGGACTCCTAGTAGTGTAGCAGTAAATAACTTTGTAGTAACCGGAAATATCATTCACCATATCAAAGATGAAAAAGGGAATGCGGCAATAGGAATAATTGTAGCAGGAACGGGGACTCCCTCCAACAATCTTATCGTAAATAATAGTATCTATGATATCCTTTCAAACGGTACAGCCATTGACCAAGCAGTTGGAATTGGTATAGGAGCGGGAAATGGAGATATTATTGCTTTTAATACGATTCAGATGTCCGGAGATTTAGACCCACCTGGAACGGCTTCAGCAACACTTAGTGCTGCTGGGATAAGGGTTGTTACTACTACTCCTACAAACCTGACCGTGAAAAACAACCTTATTTCAGTGGATATAAATTCTAACACAGGTACGCTAAATCATTATGCAATCGTACTTCCTTCAAGTAGTTATGCTTTTGGTACGGGAGGGTTAGATTATAATGATTACTATACCAATGCGTCGAATCCACAAATGCAATTGGGAGGAGTGGGAATATCTATTCCTTATACCCCTATTAACGACTTGTCCACTTGGCAAACGACCCTTTCTCCGCCTCAAGATGCAAACTCTGTGGATATAGAACCTACATTTGTATCCCTTGTATCTCCTATAGACTTACACCTACTAAAGGTTGGTGGTATAAATTGTACACTTAAAGGCATAGGAACTCCAATTGCAGGTATCACTACCGATATAGACGGAGACAGTAGAGATGCTACTCAACCGGGAATGGGTGCTGATGAATACGGAGGAAGCATTCCGACTACCCCCACTACATCTGACCCTTCCGCTGCTTGTGTAGGAACACAAGTTACAGTAACGGGTTCTGGTAGTACTGGTGCAGTTTCTTATGGCTTCTATGATGCCGCTTCTGGCAGTAGTCAAATCAATACGTCTGCGAATGGTACCATTTCTCCTACTAATTATGTTACAAATACAAATCTGGGAGTGGGAGTTTATCATGTATTTTTGGAAGGAGCAGATGCTGGGGGCTGCGTAAGTCCGTCAAGAAAAGATGTTACTATTACCATAAATGCCCTGCCGGTAGTAACTTGGACGGGAACGTTATCTGCTCAATGTGTAAGTTCCAATACCCTTACCTTAACCGGAACGGCTGAATCCCCTACGGGAGGTACATTTAGCGGAGCGGGCGTAACCGGTAGCAACTTTGATGCTTCCCTTGCCGGCGTGGGTTCTCATACCTTGACATATACCTATACCGATGGAAATGGGTGTGCTGCAAGTGCGACAAATACCGTTGTGGTAAATGCCCTGCCGATAGTAACTTGGACAGGAACGTTATCTGCTCAATGTGTAAGTTCCAATACCCTTACCTTAACCGGAACCGCTGAATCCCCTACGGGAGGTACATTTAGCGGAGCGGGCGTAACCGGTAGCAACTTTGATGCTTCCGTTGCCGGCGTGGGTTCTCATACCTTGACCTATACCTATACCGATGGAAATGGGTGTGCTGCAAGTGCGACAAATACCGTCAATGTAGCGGGGTTTCCTTCTGTTACGGCAAGTGCAAATACACCATTATGTATAGGTGGTACACTAATGTTAAATGCCAACTCTAATCAATCAGGTACCTATAGTTGGACGGGACCCAATGGATATACAAGCAATATGCAGAATCCTACGGGAATTACAAATGCTTCTGCCGCTTTAAATGGAACCTATACGATAGATTTTATAGGGGATATATCCGGTTGTGACGGAAGTGCTAATGTCAATGTATTAGTAGAACCGTTTTCACTTCAAGTATCTCCTGACTTAGTGGATAGTACGATGGCGCATACTATTATCACTCATTGTACTCCTAATTATACTTTATATTGGAGAACATTAATTGCCTCTTCTTGGTCAAGTATGGGTTCTATGACAAACAATCCTGACCTTACCGGCTTGCAGCCTGCTACGGCTTATGTTGCTTATGCGGTAGATGCCAATGGATCCACTACTTCTATGGTTTATTTTACCACAGGAGGTACTCCTTTCTGCGGTAATGCGCCTACGCTGACAGCTACTCAAAGCTGTGGTAAGATATAC
>CAUJFT010000394.1 GCA_963169475.1 Bacteroidota bacterium
GTAGAAAAAATAACATTAACCGCAGTAGAATTTGCACAACTTACGTTATTAGGGTGATTGATAGTTGCAGTTGCAGTGTAAGTAGCGGAACCGGCACCCGATGAAACCGTAATAGATTGGGAGGTTTGCCCGCCCGGAGACCACAAATAAGTAGCATTTGCGCCCTGATTCCCCATGTTCAGCACCACCGAGCCTCCACAAACAATCGTATCCGAAAGCGTAAAGGAAGGATTAGCATAGGCAGTAATACTAATCGGGGCTCTTGTGGCACTTTTGCAGCCGTAAGTATTAATTTTCCAATTGAATAAAAACAAAAATTGTGTAGTAGAATTGGCGGTAGTTTTTTTGATAGTAAGCTGACCGGGTAAAGTATAAGGGTAACTCCCTGCGGGTAAGCCCGAAGCGATTTTTAATTTGCCCGCCGTAGAGTTACTCACCACAAGGCGGTAATCGGTTCCGGGCAATACCTTAAATCCTAAGGAGACTTGGTTCGCTATATTGGCAGCAACGGCTTTGGTAGAGGAATTTAATACCTGATTTAAGCTATTTCTCAGCTCTATTTTTATCGTTCCAGAAAATTCAGGAATGATAGTTACTTCGCAAATCTCAATTGGTTGAAGCACATCAAAGATTTGTCCTGCCGGGTTTGCCGGATTAATGGTGGACAAGCTAGAACCAGTACCACTATACCCAACGGCATTACTACACGATGAACCCAAAGCGGCTGCCTCTGCATAAAGGGTAGTGTTTCCGGTTAGATTATACACAAATGGAGAACCTATTCCGATAGGATTGCCACCAGTAGCAGAGGTGTACCATAGCAAACCAGCACCCGAGGGAGCGGAAGCTCTTAGGGCTACTTGTCCAATACATCCATAAACAGGGCTTGAAACAACCGGAGATGCAGGCGGAGAAAGAAACTGAACCTTAACACTATCTCGAGCGGTGATACCTGCTACGGTTACATCTACCCAATAAGTCTTAATAGAAGCCGTACCAGAAGTAACATTCCGGGTTGGTTGAGTAGAATTATTATCCCAAAGGTAAGTTCCTCCGGCAGTCGTGGCATTCAAGGTAAGCGAAGTACCCGTACAGACGACTGTATCTCTGCCCAATACTCCATATTGGGCATTTGCTAAGTCTGTAAACCCCAGAAAACAAACAGTTGTTAACAGCAATAAACGAAAGAAGTCATTCATAAAACCATATCATTTAAAATTTTAGAAACACAAACAAGACAGTTGGTATGTATCAAATTTTATGCTAATTTAAACAAAAAGTATAAAAAACGGCTAAATTAATATTTATTTTGTACCGAAATTTTAAACCATTCTGAATTATTAAGACCAGATGATGCAAAAACAAACCTACTTATTTTCAACAACTCCTCGTGTATTTTGGTTAACCGGCTTATCCGGCGCAGGAAAAACTAGTATTGGCTTGGCAGTACAAGAGAAATTGATGAAAAAGGACTATTTTTCAATACTTCTTGATGGAGATGAAATGAGAAAAACCCTTTCCTCTGATTTGGGCTATACCGAAGAGGCTCGTAAAGAGAACGTAAGAAGAGTGGCGGAGGTTGCTCATTTAATGGCAAAAGAGGGTATAATAGTACTCTGTGCGATGATGAGTCCAACCGTTGTGATAAGAGAAACCGCAAGGCATATAATAGGTGAAAACATTTTCCGGGAAATCTACATTCATGCGTCCATAGAAACTTGTATAGAAAGAGACCCCAAAGGGTTATACAAACTAAATGCAGAAAAAAAAATAAGCCACCTAAGCGGAATAGACAGTCCCTTTGAAGCACCCGAAAACCCTTTCCTTACCATTTATTCTGACAAAAAGCCTAAGGAGGATTGTATTGATGAATTATTTTATGCAATTTTGCAGGAAATTCAAGTAAACCCATGACATTTAAGTATCCGGTTGCATTTTTATTATTTATCATTCCGCTTTATTATGTCTATTTCTATAAAAAAAATGAAAATATCGTTTTTGCTCCTTTCAAAATCTCCTCTCTTACAGAGGGATTAACTCCCAAAACCATGAAAATCATGGTTCAGGAGCATTTATATGTACTTCGCGCACTTGCCCTTACATTCCTAGTTTTTGTCATTGCCCGCCCCGTTTCTTTTGAAGAAACACAAAATGCTCACACGGAAGGCATAGACATCGCTATTGCATTAGACATCTCTAATAGCATGATGGCAAATGACATGATACCTAATCGATTAGAAGCCGCCAAGCAAACAACACGCGACTTCATCACTCAACGAAAAAATGACCGGATTGCATTGGTTTTGTTTTCAGGGGAAAGTTTTACTCTTTGCCCGCTTACTGCTGACCATAGTATTTTGACACAATACATAGAAAATATAGGGAATAAAAGGATTATGAAAGATGGAACTGCCATCGGAATGGGATTGGCTACTGCTGTAAATCGCCTATCCAATTCCGAAGCCAAGAGTAAAATTATTATTCTCCTTACAGATGGAATGAATAATGCCGGCAATATTGACCCAGAAACCGCCCTTGAGCTTGCCGTTAGAAATAATATTTCGGTTTACACCATTGGCATTGGAAGAATGGGAAGAGACTTTGACGACAAACTCCTGCATGAAATAGCTAAGGCTTCGGGAGGGAAGTATTTTTATGCTGCTACCAATCAAGAATTGGAAGGAATATACTCACTGATTAACCGACTCGAAAAAACCAAACTCGAAACACAAAATCAACAGTTCCAAAATGAAGAATTTCGCCCGTTTCTCTTAGCCGCTATTTTTTGTCTATTCGCCGCTTTTATCCTTAGGTACGGGATCATCAAAAGCCTAAGCTAAATATGACAATTCAGCCGCTAAAACCAACGGTTTAGGCACTTTTTTCAATGATAAATCTTGTTTCGCACAAGAAAAAGCGACCAAGGGCGTATTAAAGTAAAAATAGCCTTCAAATACAGAGAATTGTTAGCTTCTCTGTATATGAAGACAACGTTTTAGTGTTATTTTCCGTTAGGGTAATCTAAGTAAAAGCATATAAATGAAAGCATTTGATTTTTCGGAAGAAGCAATCGTTGAAGGGTGCCTGCAAGAAGACAGAAAATTTCAGAAACTTCTCTATGAGCGGTATTATGGCGCAATGATGACCGTTTGTTTGAGATATTCTGGAAGCAGAGAAGAGGCGCGGGATATTCTTCATGAAGGATTTATCAAGGTCTTTACTAATCTCCCCCGCTTTGAGAGAGGCACTAATCTTGGAGCGTGGATTCGGCGAATTATGGTCAATACTTCTATTGATTTTTATAGGAGAGCCGCTAAAAAACCAGATTTTGAAGAGGTAACTCCCAATATCGGCGAGCCGGACAGCTTTGACATCATCTCTAGTATCAGTGCAGAAGAAATTCTCCGCTTGGTACAGTCTCTTTCTCCTGCATACAGAACGGTGTTTAATATGTATGTAATCGAGGGGTATCCTCATAAGGAAATCGGAGAAATCCTTGGTATTAGTGAAGGTACATCTAAATCTAACCTCTCAAAAGCCAGAATCAAGCTCCAAAAAATGGTGTTAAACCTGAAAAATGACACTTCAAGGGTAATTAAATAACCCTTTTACTTTTACTTAATTTTTTAAATCAATATATGTTAGTACAGATTTTGCGGGGACAAAGCTTCACGCAAAATTAACCAAACTGAAAAACCTGCATAGGATAGCGAAATGGACTTTAGTAACGAAAAGGATATTACGGATTTTCTGAACGGAATAGAGATACCTTTCCGGGAGGAGGATTGGCATGAATTAGAAAAAATGCTGGATAATGCTCCTTTTGATAATAGAATTGCTGAAAAATTGAAAAATTTTGAAGCGTCTTTTACTTATTATGAATGGCAAATTTTTGATATTGCGTTAAACAATCATACATTTGATTCGCATATTCAAAAAGCGTTGGAAGATCCGGAAATGGAATTACTGGTTTCGGATTGGGAAAACTTCCAAGAGAACAGACTCCGAATCCAAGAAGAAATTTGGTTAAGAGAAAATTTGACCGGTCTGTCCTCACTTGCAGGCAAACCGGATTTTGAGGCTTTTGAAAAGGTATGGGCAGAAACAGCAAATGACTATGTTTTTCGCGAAAAACTCAATGAGCCAATATTTCAAGAGACGGCAGCCGATTGGCTCGTCTTGGAGTCTGAACTGAATCGGCAAGTATCCGACAAAAAAATAAGAGAGAAACTCAATGCGTTCAGCACTACTTTTGTGCCTGCAGATTGGTTTGCTTTTAATAAAACGCTGGGTCAAATTTATCCTTCGTTGCTCACTCAATTCAAAAAACGTCTCCCTTATTCCATACTTCTACTCTTCTTGATTATAGGCTCTTATATGGGAGTAAGGCAGATTTTTATTCATAAAACAGAAACACTCCCACAAGCAGCTTCTCATAAAGTCAGTGAATCGCCCCAAATACCTGCGGCTGATTTGACACATCATGCCCCTCCTATTCCACAAAAACAAACGGCGGCAAAGTCCTCCAACCTGCTTGATGCCCGCAATGCTCAAAGCCATTTTCAAGCCCAAAAGCAAAAAACGGCTTCTCTACCTCCCAAGCTACAAAATAGGATGAGCATTGCCACTCCTGAACCAACTTTGCCTAAAACAATTTTCATAAATCAAGAGGAAGAAGGAGGAAACAAGGGTTTATCCCTCTCTACTCCGGAATTTCCTATCAATCTTATCATTAAGGAGGAAACCAACAAAAAAGCACAAACACAACCTAATTTCATAAAAATTTCTGCTCAACTACCAGATACGCGGGTTGTAAGAAGTTTGCCCACTCATCTATCCGGTTTTATTCCCGATAAGCACAATTCGACACTGATAGAATATGGGCTATATACCTCAGGGGTGGGAACAGTGGTTGAACTCAAAGATGATCCGCGCTTCGGATTTCAGACAGGGATTAGGTCTATCTTACGTCTGAACGAGAACTGGGGGCTGATTGGAGACGTATTATACACGAAGAGAAGCTTCGAGCATTTGTATTACAAGTATTCCGAATATCACGAAACGAATCGCCTAAATTACTTGAAGGGAGACGTAGTGTCAATAGATTTTCCCCTTATGTTAAGGAGGACTTTTCTGGTAGGGAAGCATGTAGCCGTGTATGGTCAGGCTGGATTTGTCCCTTCGGTTACGCTTAGTGAAGACTATCTACACATTGACCCCGAGAAAGTAAATAATCTTTCGTGGGGGGACAATGATATATCTAAGATGATTCCTACTAATCAGGAGATTAATTTTCAACCCTATATCGGAAACTTGATTGCAGCAGTTGGGGTAAATATCGAAAGAGAAAGGCTTAACTTTAGTATTGAACCTAAGTTTCAATGGTGTGCGCAACCGATGAGCATGGAGCAAAAAAGAACCTATACGGTAGGAGTTGGGGTGGGAATGGGGTATCGGTTTATTAAAAAATCCTCTTAGTTTTCTACTTCTTCAAAAAAGCCTGTTTTGAGGTTCTTCTTCACATTATTCCACATGAAATATCTCCCATTCATCACTACATACACCCCTATAGGTAAAGTTTGCACAAAGGCTAAGGCGGCACCAAGATTAAAAAAACCGTCAGAACTCCCAAACTTATAGGGAATCATTGCACCCGTAAGCACAATAGTTTTGTCCTTTACTACTTTTGCGATGGCAGAAGCAGTTTTTACCATCGTATCTGTTCCGTGAGTAATGATTATTTTATCCGAGTCTGTGTGCAAACAATTATGAATAATTACCTCCCTATCTGTGTCGGTCATATTAAGGCTATCCACCATCATAAGCGTCCGAACTTCGATATTAATACTACATCTTCCTTGTATAAACATCTCTTGAAGATGCGATTCTTTAAAAAAAAGCTGGCCCGAAAGAATATCATATTCTTTATCAAACGTACCTCCGGTCGCAAAAACCCTGATATTCATGCTAATGATCGCTTAATAAATGATTAATATTGATTAAGTCCGCAAATTTACTACATTTTCTGTATTTCTTCTTTTATTTGACGTATTTCCACAAAATTTCTACGGGGTGAAGCACCACTCGTCCCGTCCCGTCAAAAATTTGGTGTCTGCAACTAAATCCATGAGCAGCAATGATTGTTTTTGGGTCCGCCTTTCTTATCTCTGGGAACAAAATCAATTCTCCTATTTTTATGCTTGTAGAATAATGGTCTTTTTCATACCCAAAAGATCCCGCCATACCACAACAGCCGGAAGGTATCGTATTTAGTTTAAGCCCCGACACCAAAGAAAGCATTTGAGTAGTAAACCGCTGTTCTGACAAGGCTTTAGCGTGGCAGTGATTATGAATCAATACGCTGTCACTTGTGGTTTTAAAACTAGAAGAAGCAATATGGTTTGCGGCAATTTCGGAGGTTATAAATTCTTCAAAAGTAAAGACAAACTTCGCCATTTGGTTTGCCTTTTGGCGATATTCGGGCTTGACCAGCCTTGCAAATTCGTCCCTAAAAGTAAGGATAGCCGATGGTTCTATTCCGATAAGCGGAGTATTTTCTGAAAGCAAGGGGCTAAGTACCTCAAAGTTATGATTTGCATGTTCGGCAGCCCATGTAAGTAGCCCTTTAGAAATAGCCGCACGCCCGCTCTCCTTGTGTGGAGGAATCACAACACGATACCCAAGTTTCGTCAGCAAACGAATGGCTTTAATCCCTGTTTCAGCATCATTGTAGTTGGTAAACTCATCTGCAAAAAAATAAATAGTTTTTATGGGCAACTTGTTTTTGTTTATAATTCCCTGATAGTGGCTTTCATACCATTCATTCAGACTAATACTAGATAATAGCGGGAGATTTCGCTTGGGTGCAATGGAGAGTATCTTTTTGATTATTGATGAAGTGAAGAAATTTTTAAGCATAAAATTAGTTAGACTGCTAAACTTCATTCCCATTTTGTTCCACTCCGCAATTTTAGCAAAAGTCTTTACCGTAAAGGGAAGCCCACGGGCTTCATAATACTGATGCAAAAACTCGGCTTTGAGCAATGCCATATCCACATTAGAGGGACATTCCGATTTGCAGCCTTTGCAAGAGATACACCACTCCATTACCTCATAAATTGCTTGGTGATTTAGACTATTAGGAGAAGAAGAAAAATCCAGAAAACCGGCAAGCACTCTTGCGCGGGCGCGGGTAGAATCTTTCTCTTCCAAACTTGCCATGTAGGAGGGACACATAGTACCGCCAGCAGGAGCTTGTTTTCGGCAATCACCTGCCCCACTACATCGCGATGCTGCTTTGTAAAACCCCGATTCTGGGC
Source organism: Bacteroidota bacterium (assembly GCA_963169475.1). Taxonomy (GTDB): domain Bacteria; phylum Bacteroidota; class Bacteroidia; order J057; family J057; genus JAAFHL01. Next base: position 7,320 of record CAUJFT010000394.1, read on the forward strand.
TAAAATCTATCAAAGTAGGCACTTCCACTTCCGACAGTTTAGGGGCTTTTAGCTTGTGTTCAATTGGCAGCGCGTCTATGATTTTTTCAGGATTAAAAATAAAGTCAGGGTCCCAAAGCCTTTTGATTCGCTTCATTAATTGATAGTTTTTTTCTCCTAACATAAAGGGAAGAAATTCCGAACGAACCCTACCATCTCCATGCTCTCCACTAAGCGAACCTTTGTATTTTTTTACAATCATAGCCGATTCTGTCGCTATCTGACGAAATTCTTCTAACCCTTCCGGCGTTTTGAGGTTTATCAACGGGCGAATATGAAGCTCTCCGGCACCCGCATGGGCATAATATATAGGGTATTGGTCATAAATACTAACCATAAGTTTATCAAACTCCTGAATATAATCCGCAAGGTCTTGTGGTCTAACGGCAGTATCTTCTATAAATTCAATCGGCTTCAAGTCTCCGGGCATATTGGCAAGTACCCCTAATCCGGACTTTCTTAATTCCATCGCTTTATGGTTTTCGGGAGGAAATAAAAACGGAAAATGATAACCGAAACCCATTTTCTTCATCTCTGCTACCATTTTATCACACTGATTAACTACTTCCTCTTTTGAACTTCCGCAAAACTCTACCATCAAAATTGCGGCGGGGTCTCCTTCGATAAAAAACCTATTCTTGTTTTGTTCTATATTCCATTTTGTGCAGTCAAGTACTGCTTTATCCATTAACTCTACCGAGCGCGGGTGATATTGTAAGGCGGTCGTTACAGAGCGCAAAGCTGCATCTACTGTCTGAAAATGAATCGCAACCATTATCTCATACACAGGTGGCAGGGGCAAAAGACCAAGTGTTATTTCTGTGATAAATATTAGTGTCCCCTCCGAGCCAGCTACCAATTTACTAAAATTGAAAGCCTCTCCTCCTTCCTGAAAAGGCTGCATTGCTAAAAGAGAGTCTAAGGCATAGCCGGTGGATCTTCTCTTTATCTCTGGAGATGGAAAGTGTTCTATGATTTCCTTTTGGGTTTCGGGCAGGCTTAGCGCATAGTAAATTTGTTGATAGATTTGACTTTCAAGCGTATTTCCTTCCATTTTTTGCATAAAATCAGCTTCGGACAATGGTCGAAAATGCACCTTAGTACCATCTCCCAAATATCCTTTTATCTCTATGACATAATCCCGCGTAACGCCATAAGCGATAGAATAACTTCCGGAAGAATTATTTCCAACCATTCCTCCAATCGTCGCACGATTAGCAGTAGAGGTATTGGGCCCAAAAAACAAACTCATCGGTTTTAGGTAGCGGTTTAGCTCATCTCTCACAACTCCGGGTTGTACGGTTACTGTGTGTTTCGACACATCTACGGATAGGATTTTATTCATGTACTGCGAAATATCCACGACAATCCCGCTACCTACGCACTGTCCCGCAAGAGAAGTTCCTGCGGCGCGCGGTATCAACCCTACTTTATGTTTGCGGGCAAATTGTATCAGTTGATATATATCCTCTTCCCCTCTGGGATATGCCACTGCAAGGGGAAGCTCTCTATACAATGAAGCGTCTTGCGCATACATATAGCGTATTTTGTCATCATAAAACAACTCTCCACTCAAAGAGGCTTTTAGTATTTTAAGGTTAAAATCATCTATCATAATTCTGTCATTTATCTCACAAAGAACGAGAAACTTAGAGGCTTGATGAGAGATGAAACCTATGGGCTTATCCTCACTACAAAGTTACTATTTTTTTGACAATTGAGTTAAACCGGATTCGTAACAATGATACAAATCCATTTTACCCCATATTTCTAATTTATCGGTTAACGTCATTGAATTTGGGAATGACCTATCTTTATATTCCAAACTCACTTGTAAGCAAGGAGGATTTTAAGGGTAACAAAGAGAGCTTATACAGAAATCCCGTTTTCAGATGCCAAGAGCTTTAGGTATAACGCCATTGCTTCTTTTCTTTCGTAAGTAAAATGATAATGAATATCCTTAGTGAGGTAAGTTAATGCCTTTTCTGTTTCAAACCCAAAATGAGAAGCCCACTTTAAAGCAGAATCAGCCCGATGCCTCACTCCAAAGGCAAGTGCTTCCGAAATACGCGTGAGCCTCTCCGAAGAAAAAGCCTCTGGATAGAACGCCCACACCGCAAAGGCAAACGGCAAGCCTGTCATTTCTTTCCAATATTCAGAAAGGTCATAGACATACTCGAAATGACTCTTTAATTTCAGGGCTTTATCTCCAATCACAACCCCTGCTGTTTCTCCCTCTATTTGGTTAAAATGTTTGGCTTCTGGAAATATATAGGTTGGGGATAATCTCCAATGATGTCGAAGCAGAATTTTTGCTAACCCGTTTGAAGTTCTGGAATGCCTATCTAAAAACACATTTTTAATGTCTTGAATCGGTTTACGCGCAAAAAGAAACACAGACTGAACAGGTCCATCTGCCCCAATACAAAAATCAGGTAGCAATTGAATCTCTTTGAAATCAGGGATTGCTCCTACGGGCATAAGTGCCATATCCACCTCTTTGTTTTTTAGACTTAAGGCGCAATTATCCGGTGAAAGCAAACGGAGTTGGCATTCTTCTTGTTCAAAAAAGCGGGATAGCCCATCTGTAAAAGGGCAAGTATTAATATAAGAAACTAAGGCAATTTTCATATTTATCTTCGATAATCTACCCTTGTAGCGGCAAGTCCATACTTTTCAAGATGGCTTATACAATTAAGCGTTTCCGCTTCGATAAGTCCAGAGCGGTGCACATTTAAGACATTTACGCCTGTGTTGTCGTGATGGAACAAGTGCATATTGTGAAGTCCTTTTCCTAAGAGCTGGGTAAGGATAATCCTAAGCGTTCTTCCATGTGTGCAGATTAGGATATTTCCTTCTGTATGTTTTTCAAAAACCATTTCAAAAAACTTACGACAACGCTCCCATACAACGATGGGATTTTCTCCATTGGGCACTCCCACCTCTAACAAACCTTTTGCCCACGCATCAGTTACTTCCCGAAACAACCTTCGTGTCTCTGCATCAGCGAGTTTACCCTCAAGGTCTCCCCAACCAAATTCATTCACCGCTTCATGTACCTCCGGCTCAAAACCAAGGGAAACAAAATCCTCTATTGTTTGAAACGTTCTTTTGAGTCTGCTACAATAAATTTTAGAAAAAGGTATCTGCCGATACTCCTCAAAAAAAGCCCTTCCTTGCTGTCTCCCCGTTTCGTTTAAATCGGAATCTACTCCCCCACCTTGCACAATGCCCCTAAGATTGTAGTCCGTTTCTCCATGCCGGATTAAATATAATTTCAACATTATCAATAGATTATATAACTCAAAAAAACTATCACCAGAATATGGTTATAGGATTTACAATGCTTAAACCCGTATCAAGGGAAATATGTTCTAATTAAAAAAAAAAAGAAAAAACATGCCTCCTTCAAAAATAATTCCCAAAAATTTGTTACTATGGCAAATATTCCTTACTTTTGCACCGAAAATTAAATGATAGGTTGTTTAAGAGGGGGTTTTAAGCTCCCTTTTTTTATTACATTAACATTTCAAACAAAAAATAAAAACATAATAATCAATAAGATATATAAAAACAAGCTATGGCGTATTCTTTACCTCTCGACATAACTGATAAAATAAAAGAGATTATTTTTTCAATAAGCGAGGAAATTTTTATTGTAGAGATTGCCATGAAGAGCAAGCAAAAGGGGCTACTCTTAATCCGAATTGATACCGATTCTGGGATAAAAATAGAGGATTGTACGGCAGTAAGTCGGGCAGTAAGCCGGTGGTTAGATGAAGCAGACCCCTTTGAGTTTGAGTATCACTTGGAAGTTACTTCTCCGGGCGTTGGGGAGCCTCTACTACTCGAAAGGCAATACCAAAAAGAAAAAGGTAGGATACTCCGGGTAATTACCCAAACAGGAGAGGTTTGGGAGGGTACGCTCATCGCGGTGGGAGAAATCGCTATCACCTTAGAAAAGGAAGCTCCTAAAAAGAAAAAGAAGGAGGCACCCGAACCGAAAGTTCTAAAATTGATTGAATTTAGTAATATAAAGGAAGCAAAAGTAATCGTATGATTAGTTCTATTTTTGGAATTAATTAGGTAGAACATAAAAGATTTATAAATTACTTTCTCATAGATTCATTAGTAATTGTAGCATATATATATATATCTATTTTTTTAAATAAGTTTTTCTAAAGACAATGGCAGCAAAAAAAGCAGTAGGCTCAGAAGAAAAGAAGGTTGACCTTGTAGAAGCATTTGCGGAGTTTTCGCAGTTCAAAAATGTGGACAGAGCGACCCTCATGGGCGTATTAGAAGACGTTTTTCGCACAATGATTCGCAAACAATATAACTCTGATGAAAATTTTGAAATTATTGTAAATATTGATAAAGGCGACATTCAAGGAATACGGGAAAGAACGGTAGTAGAAGACACTGATATAGAAGATGAAAACCGCCAAATCCCACTTAGTGAAGCCTTGATACTTGATGGGAGTTATGAAATTGGAGATGAAGTAGCGGAGTCGCTGAACTTTATGGATTTTGGGCGCAAAATCGTACAAACCGCCAAGCAAACCCTCACCCAAAAAATAAAAGACCTTGAAAAAAGCGTAATCATAAAAATGTATGAGGAGCTTAAAGGCGAAATTATTTTTGGAGAAGTATATCAAGTATGGAGAAATGAAATCCTCGTTTCTCATGAGCATAATGAACTATCTCTCCCTAAAGAAGAGCAAATACCAAAAGACCATTATCGCAAAAATGATAGCATACGGGCAGTCATCAAGGAAATAAGAGTGGTAAACTCAAACCCTAAAATTATTATTTCCCGTACAGACCCCAGCTTTTTGGCTAAACTATTTGAACAAGAGGTGCCGGAAATCTATGATGGTATCATCGTGGTTAGAGGAATTGCAAGAGAACCCGGCGAAAGAGCAAAAGTAGCCGTAGAAAGCTATGATGACCGTATAGACCCGGTAGGTGCTTGTGTGGGAATGAAAGGAGCGAGGATTCATGGGATTGTCAGAGAGTTAAGAAACGAAAATATAGATGTCATTAATTATACCGCTAACCCTACAGTTTACATAAAGCGCGCGCTAAGCCCTGCCGAAGTACAAGAGGTACGGATTAATGAAAGCGAAAAAACTGCACAAGTTTATGTAAAACAAGACCAAGTAGCACTTGCTATCGGAAAAGGCGGAACAAATATAAAATTGGCAAGCCTACTTACGGGCTACCAGATTGATGTATTCCGCGAAACAGAATATATGGAGGACGATGTGGAGTTAGAAGAATTTTCTGACGAAATCGAAGATTGGGTCATTGAGGCACTCAAACAAGTCGGCTGCGATACCGCCAAAGATGTGCTAAAACTTTCTGTCTCGGAATTAGAAAGAAGAACCGACCTCGATAGAGAAACAATTGAGGAGATTCAGGCAATCCTTTCTTCTGAATTTGAAGAACAATAATCAGAAGGATTCACATCGGAGAATAAATGCCCATTTAAGAATACGAAATCGAAATTTATTTTTTAGTTTTACCTATTTTTTTGAGAAATAAATAAAATATCGTATTTTCGCATTGAAATTTGGAGAGGTCTCATTAAAATAGATGAAATATTCCTCAAAATTGAGATTAAATCCCTAATTTTCAGGAATATTACCGAAAGGTATCAAAAAATTATTTTATATTAATTTCGTATTGATTGTTGCTATTGAATGGCTGATAGAAGATTATTTAAAGTTGCGAAGGAGTTAAACATAGGCACCGACACGGTAGTAGAGTTCCTCCATAAGCATGGGCACAAGGAAGTAGAGAACGATTTGAATACCAAAATCGGACAGGGTTTGTATGAGTTGCTCTTAAAACATTTTTCTCCGGCAGGCTATCAGAAGCTGAAATCCGGAGAGAAAACCTCAGGGATAACCCCCTCCGAGGAAGTACCTCCTAAAATTACGGATTTGGAGAACGAAAACCCATCTCCACAGCCTGAATTAAGAAATGTTCTTCAGAAGAAGAACATTTCTTCCAAAAACGAAACCACTAACCCTTTAGATGTAAGTAGTCTTAGGCGGAAGGTAGTACCTCAAACTAAACCGCAACCACTACTTCCCGAAAAAGAAAAAGAAAAAGAGCTAATCGTTGCCGAAAAAGAAATATCTTCTGAACTAATAACAGAAAATGATATTAGTATTACGGAGAAAAAACCTATTATGCCCGAAATAGTAATCCTCCCCGAAGTTACAGAAGTAGTGCTTCCGAATAAGGAAGAAACTCCAGTAGTGGTTACAGAAAAAACCGTGAGTAAGGAAGAGGAAGAGGCAGCTCCAAAACCCAAAATCGTCAAAAAGCTAAAAACACTCCCTAACAAAGAACAAGAGACTCCTATTAAAGTCGATAAGAAACCTTTCAAAAAGGAAATTATCACGAATAAGGAAAGTTTGGAGGAAGAAGAGGAGGCCGAGCCTATAGAAGTAATTCGTGCTTCTGAAAATGTGCCTCAACTCTCCGGGCTTAAAGTCATTGGTAAAATCCAATTAGAGGATGAAAAAAAGAAAAAGGATAAAAAACAACGAGAACGAATCAAGGAGAAAAAGGGCAAAAAAGAATTTATTCACTCCTCTTCCGACGAAGAAAATCAAGTCAGAGTAAAATTTGAAAAAACGCCGCTTGACGATGATTCTGAATCCGGTAACAAGAGAAGTACCGCGGTAATCATTAAAAAATCCCTACAAACCACCCCTCCCCCTTCT
>CAUJFT010000395.1 GCA_963169475.1 Bacteroidota bacterium
TTTTCTGCATCTTCCGTTCCATCTGCTACGATGACAGTACCAGAGTGAATAGAATATCCGATACCCACCCCGCCTCCGTGATGCAGAGATACCCAGCTTGCACCACTTGCTACATTTATCATCGCGTTCAGTACAGGCCAGTCGGCTATGGCATCGGAGCCGTCCATCATCGCCTCGGTTTCGCGGTTAGGAGAAGCAACAGAACCGGTGTCTAAGTGGTCTCTCCCAATAACTATAGGGGCTTTTACTTTTCCTTCTTTTACCAACTGATTAAAGGCAAGCGCGGCTTTTTGGCGCGCACCCATCGGAAGCCAACATATACGGGCAGGAAGCCCCTGAAAAGCAATTCTTTCTTGTGCTAAACGAATCCATCTTGCTAAGGCTTTGTCTTCCGGAAATAGGTCAAGAATTACTTTATCTGTTTCATAAATATCATTCGGGTCTCCAGAAAGAGCCGCCCACCGGAAAGGACCCTTGCCCTCACAAAACAAAGGTCGGATATAAGCAGGTACAAATCCGGGGAAATCAAAAGCGTTTTCTACCCCTCTCTTATCCTTGGCTTGTCCACGTAGATTGTTGCCATAATCGAAAGTAATCGCTCCTCTCTGCTGCAATTCAAGCATCAGACGAACATGGTTTGCCATCGTGTCAAGAGATTTTTCACAATACAATGCCGGTTCATTTTCGCGTAGCAATTTAGCTTCGGAAACGGTCATTCCTTCCGGAAAATAGCCGATGAGTTCGTCATGGGCAGAGGTTTGGTCGGTGAGGGTATCTACGGAAATATTTCTTTCTATTAACCTTGAAAGCAGCTCTGTAGCATTACAAAGCACACCCACAGAGAGTGCTTCTTGGCGGGCTTTGGCTTCAAGTGCGCGGTCAATCGCTTCATCAATATTGTAGGAAATTACATCTAAATAACGGGTTTCTATCCTTCTTTGGATTCTCCATTCCTCTACTTCTGCTACGAGGGCAACGCCTTCGTTCATGGTAATCGCTAAGGGCTGCGCGCCTCCCATGCCACCCAGTCCGGCAGTAACGTTTAATGTTCCTTTGAGCGTGCCTCCAAAATGCTGATTGGCAATCGCTGCATAGGTTTCATAAGTCCCTTGGACAATCCCCTGAGAGCCGATATAAATCCAAGAGCCGGCGGTCATTTGTCCGTACATAATTAGCCCTTTTTGTTCTAATTCTCTGAAATAGTCCCAATTCGCCCAACGAGGTACGAGGAGAGAGTTTGCAAGGATTACGCGCGGGGCATTTTTATGGGTAGGTAAAATTCCTACGGGCTTGCCAGATTGAACGAGAAGGGTTTCATCTTCTTCTAAATCTTGCAATGCTTTTAGAATTAATGCTAATGCTTCATGACTTCGGGCAGCCTTTCCCGTTCCTCCATATACTACGAGGTCTTCAGGGCGTTCGGCTACCTCCGGATGAAGGTTGTTAAGAAGCATTCTGTACGCAGCTTCTTGTACCCAGCCTTTGCAGTGCATTTTGGTTAAATCAATTTTTGTTAGTTCTGAAACAGTCTTTATCATATTCTGAAAAAATTGGAGTTAAAATGGCTTATAATATTATTAACAAGTCGGCTACGTTAAAGTTATTGTTTTCTCCGAAAAAAATATTCCATGCTCTTTTAGTTCTGTAAGGATAGGATTGTATATATCGGGAGTAGTGGGTGCAATCACGCCGCTTCTATTGATTTTCCCTTGCAAGATTAATTTCACACCCATAGCTGCCGGCAAGCCGACCGTTCGAGAAATTGCAGTATGAGAATAATCTTTTCCAATTACACTCATATTGGAGGTTTTTTCGTAAGTTTTCCCTTCTTTTTCGTACCTTATAATATCAGTCATTACCAGCATATCCTTGTCATTGGATAAGAAAACCCATTTTTTCATCAATAATTCATATAAGATTTCGGCAGGGGTTGCGTTAGAAATCATAATAGGAGTATCTTCTAACATTCCGGTTGATTCTAGACGGGTCATCAGGGGGCTATTTACTGCTGTACCCAAAAATGCTGCAAGTGCTTGTTCTGCGCTTTCTCCATGGTTTGAGGGGAGGTAAGAACTGACCCATTCGCGATGCGTCATTTTTTCGGAGCCGGAAATTTTGTAATCATCAGCGGTTAGTCCGATTCGGATAAGTGCGTTCCAGCCTTCACAGTAGCCCTCCATTCTTAGTGTACCTCTGATTAGGGTTTTTACTTCTGGGATACCATACATATTAATGTAAGACCAAGAGTCCCGGTTGGCGTAAGCGTCAAATTTTCCTAATCCTTCTATCTCAATACTTTCGGTAGAGGCAAATAGACGATTATAGGGAATAAAGGCCCGTTTTCCATTTTTTAGATAGTTGGCAGCTCCTTTTCCTGCCAAGATGACATTCATAGGACTCCACGTAAACTTATATCCCCACGGGTTGTCGTTGCTTTGGGGTGCAATCAAGCTGCCACAATAGGCACGCAGTTCAGTAATCGTTCCTCCCTCCTTACGGATAGTGTCAATCCCCTTCATAACGCTCATGTGGTCAATACCGGGGTCTGCCCCCAGTTCATTGAGAAAAATTAACCCTTTGGCTTTTGCGGCAGTGTCCATATTAGCCATTGCCGGAGAGATATAGGAAGCCGTTACGAGATGTTTGCCACACGCTATACAGATTTCTGCAATAGGAGGGTGCATGGGAGGAGGCAGCAGGGAGACCACAAGGTCAAAAGCCGGAATCAATGCTGTTAATTGAGGAATATCTGCCCCGTCTAAAACGATAGCTTTTGCGGAGGGGTGTCCTTTTATTTTTTGGGTGGCAAGGGCTAAATCCATGTCGCCCACTGTAACCAACCATTGATTTGCTTCTGCATTCTCTAATAGATAGTCTATTAAATCCGTAGCAGACCTTCCCGCTCCAATCACCAAAATTTGCTTCATATTAATACGTTTTTAATTTGGGGCAAAATTAAGGTTTTTTTGCTTGTTCTTTTAGAATTTTATAGGACTACAAGGAGAGGCGATAGTAACGCTTCATTTACTTGAATGAAAAGCCTTTGTACGCTACCATGTATGATTTACCTAATCATAGAAATGCTACAAATTACAGTATAATTTTAAAAACTATGGTAGTTTTAGTGCGTTTAGCATGAAAGAGGTTCTGGTTCTAAAATGATTTTGCCGAAAGTGCTTTCATTTTGGCTTTTAAGGAAGTTTCGGGGGTTATCCATTTCCCTATTCTAAGAATAGTTCGCTTTACAAGGCTCCCTTTGTTTCCATTTTTACTACCTTTTCGGAAACTGTCAAAGAACAATTTAGTATGGATGGTCGCCATTCCTGCACAATTATGATGGCTAAATTTACTAGATACATTTAGCTTACTAATATGCTTTACCCCTAATTCTCTCATATTTTCATAGGTAACGATGGAGTTTTGGTAGCTCACCTCCTCGTCGCTCTTACAGTAGCATAACTGAAGGGGAGCTTCGGGTTTCCAATTATGGAGATTGTTTTCTTCTAATCTTTTTCTAAACGGAAAAGATGGATTATTGACAAATTCATTGATGATAGAATCAGAAAAAACATCTTTGGGAACTTTGGGTAAAGAGTCGTTGATTTGATAGTGCTGATATTTTCCGCTATAAAGCCTTTTTAGCTTTTCGCGAAACTCCGGCTTATATGCTTGATAGAAATCTCCATCGTAAACCTTATAGGCTTCTTGATAGGATTCATATAAATAAGGAAGGTAATGGGGTTGTGTATAAGGTTTAAACATGGTTTCTCTTTGCGCTCCGGTCATATCGTATGCACCTGACATAGGGGAGGAAGCGGTTACTTTATACACGCCTCGATACTCGTTTTGGAGTTTACGGTGCGTTGCCATTGCTGCATGTCCTCCTTGAGAATATCCGGTAATGAAGATTTGTCCATTAGTATTTACCCCAATTTTTTCATTAAGAGAATTACATGCTTTCATCAAATCAATCGCAGCTTGACCCTCCGAATCTGCATGTTGGTACAAGTGCCGTTTTTCTCCTCTTCCAAGTCCTATATAATCGGGCATTACAACACAATATCCATCTGCGGCAAAAAAATAACACAAGGTCTCTTCTCCATTAAAAAACATTCCCCCTCTATTTTTGGCTACTGATGTGCCATGGTGATATAGTACTTGTGGCATTGCCCGATTTACGTTTACCGGAACCATATAAAGCCCTGAGGCTTTAATCTGACTTCCGTCATGCCATCGGGTGTAGTAGGTAATATCATATATGTCCACCTCGTTGTGAATGGCTACTAATATTTCTGGGACACCCTTAGATTTCCATTCTTTACGAATATCATCAATAGACATTCTTCTTATCTTTTGGTATTCTACTATATTATCTCCATAAGCAAAAGACCACCCCATAATGAGAATGAGCAATAAGTTAATTATACTTTTCATAATAAAAATATTTTTAATCGTAATTTATGAAAAAGGGTTTCCCAATCTTGTTTATACATAGTGGAAGACAAAAATGTCTATCCGCAAATATAAACAAATAAAAAATATTTTTTTTAATAACCGTAAATTTATTGATTTAAATCATTAGTGATGTTTATGAAATAGTATAGGTACCCCGATTCTTCACAAGTGTAATGCTAAAAACATTTTTTTGATACTTTTTGGCATTACACTTGTGGGATTCACGACAAGGTCTATGTTTTAATGTAAATTTCGTTTCCGGAGGCTTCGAACTCACGTGATTTTTCCTCCATGCCTACCATAATTGCATCTTTTTCATTTTCTAACCCATGCGCTTTGGCGTAGTCCCTTACATCTTGTGTGATTTTCATGGAGCAGAATTTGGGTCCACACATAGAGCAGAAATGAGCGACCTTGGCATTATCAGAAGGGAGGGTTTCGTCATGGAACTCTCTTGCTGTATCTGGGTCAAGGGAGAGATTAAATTGGTCGTTCCACCGGAACTCAAATCGCGCTTTGGAAAGTGCGTTGTCGCGGTAATACGCGCCCGGATGTCCTTTCGCTAAGTCGGCAGCATGTGCTGCGATTTTATAGGTAATCACTCCATCTTTTACATCTTTTTTATTAGGGAGTCCAAGATGCTCCTTAGGGGTTACGTAGCATAACATTGCTGTTCCGTACCACCCTATCATTGCGGCTCCTATTGCAGAAGTGATATGGTCATAGCCCGGTGCGATGTCAGTTGTCAAGGGTCCCAATGTGTAGAAAGGGGCTTCGCCACATTCGTGGAGTTGCTTGTCCATATTTTCTTTGATTAATTGCATAGGAACGTGTCCGGGTCCCTCTATCATCACTTGGGTATCGTGTTTCCATGCTATTTTAGTGAGTTCACCCAAAGTTTCTAATTCCGCAAATTGGGCTTTGTCATTAGCATCTGCCAAGGAGCCCGGACGCAGTCCGTCCCCTAATGAAAAAGCCACATCATATACTTTCATAATCTCACAGATTTCTTCAAAATGAGTATAAAGAAAGCTTTCTTTGTGGTGTGCAAGACACCATTTTGCGATGATTGAGCCTCCTCTAGAAACAATTCCTGTAAGTCTATTGGCAGTAAGGGGAATATAGCGTAAAAGCACACCAGAATGAATGGTAAAATAATCCACTCCTTGTTCTGCCTGCTCTATAAGGGTATCTCTGTAGATTTCCCATGTCAGTTCTTCGGGAATACCTCCTACCTTCTCCAATGCCTGATAGATAGGTACAGTACCTACGGGTACCGGGGAGTTTCGGATAATCCATTCTCTGGTTTCGTGGATATTCTTGCCTGTGGACAAATCCATGATAGTATCTGCTCCCCACCTACACGCCCATACGGCTTTTTCTACTTCTTCTTCTATGCTTGAACTCACCGCAGAATTTCCGATATTAGCATTAATTTTTACCAAGAAGTTTCTTCCAATAATCATGGGTTCTGTTTCGGGATGATTAATATTATTGGGAATAATTGCACGCCCGGAGGCTATTTCTTCCCTTACAAATTCAGGAGTAATTAATCTTTTGGGGGTATTTGCTCCAAAACTTTCGCCTTTGTGTACCTTTCCCATGGAGGAGATTGTCTCAATTCGTTGGTTTTCTCTGATGGCAATATATTCCATCTCCGGAGTGATTATTCCTTTCTTTGCGTAGTGTAGTTGAGAGACATTGCTTCCAGTCTTTGCGCGATAGGGCATTTGTATATGCTCATAGCGTAAGGATTTTGTTTTATCATTAGTAAGCCGCTGATTGGCATATTCGGAGGTGAATTTCCCTAATTGTTCTACGTCTCCCCTGTCTTTGATCCACGATTCCCTTAGACGAGGAAGCCCTTTGGTTACGTCTATTTGTACTTCAGGGTCTGTATAAGGACCGCTGGAGTCATAAACGGTAACAGGAGCATTGATTTCAAATTGTCCGGCTTCTTGTAGAGGAGTAGAGGAGAGGGTGATTTCTCTCATGGCAACTTGAATCGGATATATAGACCCATGTACATATATTTTACGGGAAGCGGGAAAAGGGCTTCTTGAGATAATTTCTTTACTTGGTACTTTTTCTGTCTTCATGTTTTCTAATGAAAATTTTTAAAAATTAAGAAATGTAAGAAATAAACGGACTTTGGAGTAGTTTGGTTTATTCTGTAGGAGGGGGTAATTCAGATATTGGCTTAACGTCTTTTGAAATCTTTCTGTAATTATACAACCTTCGGATAGGAGAAGTGTAAATGTAAAAGAAAAGTGCTAGGCTTAAAAGGGTAAGACTAAAAGATAAAATAAGAGATTCTCCTACTTGTTTTTGAATGCCCTCCTCCCTCAAAGGGAAAATCTCTGTGAGCCAAATTGCGGTGAAGGTAATAAAAACTGCTGTTTTTACCGAAATTAACAAATTCATCATCCACCACCCTTGAAGATTAAAAAACCCCATGCCAATCCCGCTCACAAGCAAAGCCCCAAAAAGGTTAAGTGATAGGAGACGAGTGTTGTTGTAGGGAATATTGCCCCATATTGGAAAGTTTAGGTAATGACAAATTGGAAAT
>CAUJFT010000396.1 GCA_963169475.1 Bacteroidota bacterium
TGGGAGGTTGGATAAAATGAGCGAAGGACTAATTTTGCTGACAAGTGACGGGGATATTGTGAACAAGATACTTCGGGCGCGAAATTTTCACGAAAAAGAGTATATTGTTACCGTCAATAAACCCCTCACTGCTGAATTTATTCATAAAATGCGTACTGGTGTACCTATTCTTGATACGATTACACGCAAATGTCTTGTAGAACAAATAGGGCGCGCTTCTTTCCGGATTATACTGACACAAGGGCTTAACCGTCAGATTCGCAGAATGTGCGAATACTTGGATTATAGAGTTTCTAAATTAAAAAGGGTAAGAATTATGAATATACCCTTAGATTTACCGGTAGGAAAATGGCGTAACCTCACCTCCCACGAGCTGAAAATAATCCAGCAGGCAGTAGCCCAATCTACCAAAACCGTACCAGATACCGACTACACAGAAGATGAATAGTACACTACCAAAAAGGATTAGAACGTTTTATAGCATAACTCATAGAGTTAGCGAACTGATTTTTATGATATTTTGAATATGGAGTTCTTGTAATCCCCCCTATATTCAGAGAGAGGCTTTTACTCCTGAATCATAGCGGTCCAGCATTTTTAGGGTAACTTCAAATCCTTTATTAAGCGGGGCTTCCATCTTAAAAGGTTCTCCTGTTTCTGGGTGTTCAAATTCAAGCTGAAAGGCATGAAGGAGGTATCCGTGATTGAGGGGTCTTTCCTGCTCGGCATATTTATTTGCCCTGTACTTGGATTTGATAGCGGACAGCAAAACGTCTTTCCCGCCATACAATTCATCTCCCACAATAGGATATCCCAATGCCGAAAGGTGAACCCTAATTTGGTGCATTCTACCTGTTATAGGTTCACAGCGAACTAAGGTATAATGTCCGAATATTTTCTCCGTATTAAAAATCGTTTTACTTGGTTTTCCCTCTCGCTTGCTAATGATTACCTTTTTATTAGTACTAATTTGAAGTTTGAGGTCAACTACTTTTTTTTCAAAACGATGAATCCCTTCAATTAATGCCAGATAATATTTATGAATTTTTCTTTTCTCAAACTGAATAGCAATATTCCGATAATACTCCTCCTTTTTAGACATAATCATAATTCCGGAGGTCATTTTGTCTAAGCGATGGCATAACTGCAAGTCAGGGTTATATTTTTTGGCAAGTCCCAAGACGTTTTGATTATTTTTATCCTCAAGACTTGACATTCCGGAGGGCTTATTCAATAGGAGAATCGCCTCATCTTCGTACAAAATTAAATCTTCAAATTTTATAAATTTTCCCATTAGAAAAAAAATAGTTTATAGCTTTTTGGGCTACTAAGTAGTTATGAGTGATTACGTTTTAAATTTATTATTACCCATTATTGATGATTTTTTCAGAACAAGCATTATTTACTTCATGCTACTTAATTAGCGAAAATCTGTTGTGAGTTTGAATTTCAAGATTCTTTTATTTCCCGCATCTGCAACATACAAAATTTTATTTAGATAGGCGACCGCTTTGGGGCGGCGAAACTGTAGAAGTCCGTTTCCTGCTCCTCCAAAGGAAACATTCACTACTTTAGGAGAAGAAGAACCTGCTGGCGGGTTTACGCCCTCATACCCCAATCCATTAAAAATAAATACAGAATCTTTGGCTTCGTCTGCAATAAAAATGTATCCGCTTCCGTCTCCTGCAATAACTATATCCGAAGGAGCAGAGAACTTATAGGGTTTATAAAGAAGATCTTCCCCCTTTGTAGTATCTGCTACTTGCGGAAGGTTCATCACCTCATAAGATGCTCCGGCATCGGATTCCTGAAAGAGGACTCCTTGTACTTTCAACACCTGACTTGCCTCTCCGGAGCAGAAATAAAAATCTTCCTTCTGGCTTACTGCCGGAGATTGCGGAGGCTGTGCATAGGTACTGATTGCGGTTGGCTTTTTAAAATAATTATTAAAAAAACCTGTAGCAGTACTAATAATAACCGGAGAAATAAACGTATCGTCGCTATCAAATCGAAGGATAGCGTCTGATTGCACACTTCCGGCAGACCCGGGTCCCGTCCTAACTAAATAATAACTATTATCTGCCATAATTCCTATTGCCCTAAAATTTACTTGTTCGTCTAAGGCGGTAGGAGAAGCCGATATGTTGAAACAGAAAGGGTGTATAAGGGTTCGACTAATTACGGCATGATTAAGACTTACGCCTCCAGAGGTATTGATTTGGTGAATCCTATACAAAGCGGGCAACGTTCTATAAACTCCACTAACAACAGTATCCTTTGTTCCTAATGCCAATAGGTCTAAGGAGCGGTCTTGGGTAAGTGCCTTCAATCCAGGAATGCTAAAACCTCCCAGCTCATTTCCGGCTTCGTCAAAAGCCATGATTTTTTGAGTACCGGAGTCTGCCACATAAATGAGTTGGTCCCACCCGATGACAATATCAGTAGGATTCTCAAACCCTTTCCATGCCGGCTGAACGGGAACATATACTACTGTTTTGTCATTGTAAATCGGAACGTCTAAAAAATCTTTATCCATTTTTTTTCCAAAAAAATTATCGCACCCGGTCAGCAAACCCAAACCGATAATCATCAATGGATAGAAAAATACACGGGGAAAAGCCATGATTATCTGCGTATAATATTTTTGAGTTCTTCTACTTTGGAGAGGACTTCTGCCCTTGGAATATCTCTAAAATGAGGAGGAAGTAGCTCCTTAGAAGTACATTCCAGAATGGCGGCATAATTCATCAGTTCGATTTCTTCGGGATAAGTAGGAGGGAGAAAATCCGCAAAAACTTGGGTGATAATATCAAAATTCACTTTCTCCAATCCTAAACTTGCCGCCTTAAATTTAGCTCTTGTGAGTGCAGCTTCCATGTCTGCTCCGGACTTAATACTCATATCCTCAAAAAACTCTTCGTCAAACTCTTCCAATGGAATATAAGAAAGCCCGGTTTTACTTAGCATTACTTGGAGTAGTTCTTGCTTCTCGGCAAGGCTCTCCGGGTAAAAAAGTGCGATATGTTCTTCTGCTCTTCCCTGACGCTTAAAGTCCACCGGCATGAGGTCCGGTCGGGCAGTAATCAGAAACCAAACCACCCTTCCCCTATTTTCTGTATTACTCATAAAAGTAGCAATCATAGAAAACACCCGATTACTCACTCCGCTATCGCCTTGGGCGTTTCTATTTCCTAAATAGGCATCAGCCTCATCTATCATTACCGCAACGGGCGACATGGCTTGAAGGATTTTAAGTACTTTTTCGAGGTTACCCTCTGTAGCTCCCTGCCACTGCGACCGAAAGTTTTTGAGCATTACCATCGGAACACCAATATCAGTAGCAAAACAAGAGATAAGATAGGTTTTTCCTGTTCCAACCGGACCCGATACTAAGTAACCCATTGGCATGACATCTGACCTTCCGGCTTTGAGGGCAGCAGCGGCTTCAAGGAGGTTTTTCTTAGCATAAGCATGACCCGCTACGTTGGCTAAACTATATTTAGTTTTGATAAACTCTAATAACCCGCCGGACTCTGATTCTATCATTTCTTTCTTTTTATGTACCAACTCATTATTGGTAAACACAATTTGATTGGCAGATGCTTCTGCGAGAAGGATTTGAAGTTGGACAAGTTTTAGCCCTGCGGTATTCTTTGCCAAGACCTCTGCACTCATCTCAAAAAAAGATTTGGCTTCGGGTTTTATCGTGAAGAAATGTTGGATAAAGGAAAGTCTTTCCGCCTCTTCCGGATATGGAATATCTACTTCGTAGGTATAGGGATTTTTTACATATTGCTGATTGATGTCTGTCAAGTTTTCGGTCATGACGAAAGTAATCATATTCGGACAGTTAAACCGGTCTTCCGTTGCCCATTTTTGAAGAAATACTAATATAGAACGCTCATCGGGACGGCTGTTTGAGGCTTCTGTCATTGGAATGACTGTTTCGGCATACTCTATGACAAAGGCAATTTTTTTAGGAGAGCTAATCCGCGATTTCAGCATTTCAAGCATTTTCTGAAAATCCGAAGTTCCTGTCTTTTGCGCCCCCTTATCCATATAGTTAATAAGGTCTGGAATAGTACGTTGCATAAACCGCTGTACCACATCCATATCCTCTGGCTTTGCTGTGGAGGTTGGGGTCTTCTGGGCTTTTACCCTAAGTTCCAGATGGTTAATAAGAAATTGTATGAACTCCGTATTTACACATAAGTGAAAATAAGTATCCAAAATCTGAAAGGCTCTTTCGGGTTCTTTGGAAAGTTCTGAAAATTTACTCCCGGATAATTCATCAAACATTCTAAGGGTAGAAACAAAATCTTCTCTCATTTTTCCCTTACCGCCCATAATCCTGTCATCTTTAAAACGGATACCGGAAGCGCGGTCATAATAAACCACAATATCATTATACCGGAACATTTCTTCGTTAAGAAAGTCTCTGACTTTCATATACTTCGGAACATCATTTTCTTTTACCTCAATGATTTCATTAATATTTCCGTGTACAATAAACTGAGAAACGTTTTGAGAAATATATTTGCGTTTAATCGCCTGAACCCAATTTGGAACGGTTAATTTCCGAGTAACACTTTCTGTTTGAACTATATCCTCTGCCATAATTTATATTTTTACTGTAATTGGTTGCATTACACGGGACAAAAGTAACAATTTTAGTCATAATTCTTTGGGTTTCTTTTTGAAGAATTGGAAAAAAGTTACAGATGAGACGATAAAAGGGTAGGGTTTGGTATTTCTACTAAAAAAGGGGCTTTGAAAAAACAAAATTTATTTCATCGGAATAAGAGGGAGTCCGAAAGGTATTTGTCCCTTTGCGAGATTATCTCAATTTTTAAAATGTAACTATTCGGCTCTACAAGAGGTACAATAATTCGGCTTTAACTCCGCTATTATTGTTAGGTTTTCGTTCTACAAAAGTGTATGCTCTTTATGACCCAATTATCCTCCTTTCTCAAATAACGCTTTTTTTATTTTTTCTAACGGTTGGATAGATACAAAAATACTATCTTTGTGCCTTAATTTCTAAAATCATGGCAAACGCAATTCCAAAACGAAGCGAAAACTATTCTGAGTGGTATAATGAATTAGTATATAAGGCTGGTCTCGCAGAAAATTCTGATGTGAGAGGGTGTATGGTAATCCGTCCTTATGGGTACGCGATATGGGAAAGAATGCAGCGTATTCTAGATGATAAATTTAAGGAAACCGGACACGTAAACGCGTATTTTCCCTTATTTATCCCCAAATCATTTCTTAGTAAAGAAGCAGAGCATGTAGAGGGTTTTGCAAAGGAGTGCGCAGTAGTTACGCATTACCGCCTTAAAACTAATCCGGAAGGCAAAGGGCTTATCGTGGACCCTGATGCTAAACTGGAAGAGGAACTTGTCATTCGACCTACTTCTGAAACCATTATCTGGAATACTTATCGGAATTGGATACAATCATATAGAGATTTACCGTTGTTAATTAATCAATGGGCAAATGTAGTCAGGTGGGAGCTTCGTACCAGAATGTTTTTACGTACTGCCGAGTTTCTTTGGCAGGAAGGGCATACTGCTCACGCCTCTGCGGAGGAAGCTGTAGCCGAAACGCATCAAATGCTTGATGTTTATGCAGATTTTGCCCAAAATGTATTGGCAATTCCTGTAATCAAAGGGATAAAGACCCCTAATGAAAGATTTGCCGGAGCAAACGATACTTATTGTATTGAAGCGATGATGCAAGACGGAAAGGCACTTCAAGCGGGAACTTCTCATTTTCTTGGACAAAACTTTGCAAAAGCCTTTGAGGTAAAGTTTGCGAATAAAAATAATCAACTTGAATATGTATGGGCTACCTCTTGGGGGGTAAGTACCCGCCTGATTGGGGCATTAATTATGGCGCATTCTGATGATGACGGGCTTAAACTCCCTCCTGTCCTTGCCCCTATTCAAGTGGTACTCGTCCCTATCTATAAAACGGAAGATGAAAAAAATGCAGTAATCAATGAGTTGAAAATACTAAATTCTCAACTGATAAAAGCCGGAATCCGTACCAAATTAGATGATGACGACACCAAGCGTTCAGGTTGGAAGTTTGCGGAGTGGGAAATGAAGGGTGTTCCTATTCGGCTTGCGATGGGACCTAGAGACCTCGCAAATGCTCATATAGAAGTAGTAAGAAGAGATACCAAAACTAAAGACAGTATATCCATAAACGACCAGTTTTCCGAAATCATTCAAAATCTATTGGTAGAAATTCAAGAAAATATCTTCCACCAAGCGAAACTTTTGAGGGAGACAAGGAGCTATAAAGTGGATACATTTGAGACGTTTAAAAATATTCTTGAAGGAGACAATCCCGGATTTATTTATGCACATTGGGACGGGACAACAGAAACAGAACTTAAAATCAAAGAGGAAACCGGCGCAACTATCCGATGTATTCCCTTAGATAACCCCAAAGAAGACGGAGTATGTGTTTATTCCGGAAAACCCTCTACTCAAAGAGTCGTTTTTGCAAAGGCATATTAAGGGGTAGGTAGTGATAAGTGATTAGTTTTTAGTGATTGATTTCTAACTTTGTTGCTATCAATCATTTATGATAAGTGATTAGTTTTTAGTGATTAATTTCTAACTTTGTTGCTATCAATCATTTATGATAAGTGATTAGTTTTTAATGATTAACTTCTAACTTTTTTACTATCAATCATTTTATAGGGATTATTTGTTTTATACCATTATTGCATAGTTCGCTTCTAAGATACGAGATTAGAAGTCATTATTAATATTTTAGGTGTAGAGTTATTGATTGTTTCTTACATTAAGCATGAAAAATTTAATCATTATTATGTTTTCAGGAATATTAAGCTACTTGGGTTGGAGTTGTACCCCACCACAGAAGATTACACATATTGACAATAAACCCATAGATGAAATTACGGTTTATGATTTTACGATGAAAAACATTAAGGGGGAGGAGATTCCTCTCTCTAATTTTAAAGGGAAAGTACTAATTTTTGTAAATGTGGCAAGTAAATGCGGGCTTACTCCTCAATATGAAGAGATAGAAGCATTTTACAAAGACTATCAATCCAAAGGAGTAGAGGTATTAGGATTTCCTGCAAATAATTTTTTGGGTCAGGAACCCGGAAAAGACGAAGAAATAGCGTCTTTTTGTAAAGAAAATTATGGGGTAACATTTCCGATGTTTTCCAAAATATCTGTAAAAGGAGAAGATACTCACCCTTTGTACCAATATCTTACGAGCATTAATCAGGAAGCGGTAAAATGGAATTTTCAAAAGTTTCTTGTAGGTAAAGACGGGAAAGTAGTTACCACATTTTCGCCCAAAACCCATATTAATGAGAAAGAAGTATTGGATAGAATTGAGGAAGAAATAAGAAAATAGGTTGTTTTCTATTATCTACAAAAACCAAAACGGGCGTAATCTTCTTGTGAGTACGCCCGTTTTGGTGCTGAACACACTTTGCTTTTCTTTGTTTCTGATAAACACTTTTTTTGAATATCTACTTGCATGTCTATAGTGGGTTTGCTTTTGGGGCTAATGGAGAAGGTGGGCAGGGTGTGATGTTTTGCTTGCTCAACATGATAGAGGGGCTTTATCCACTATCATAAAAAAATATTAGGTGGTGTGGCTCTCTTTGTATATTCCGATAATGGTATTTTATTGAAAACCGTTATATGTGTTTATTATTATGTACACATATAAGAGTGGAAGACTATTTTATTATACATGATATATGTTCAGTAAAAAATACATATTATTTTTAATATATTGATAAATACCAGATTAAGTTATATTTTAGTTGAGATTGATTATAGGTATATATTTTGTAATATTGTTATTAAATAAGCGAAAGTAATAATCTATACCATTTCTCGTTGTTTGACCTCTAAAAACCCCGTTCGTAGCCTAATCAACAGCTATCAGCCTTCTCTCTTGTTAAATAACTGTATTTCTTTTTTCGTATATTGCACCCCGATTCACCGAAAAAAGAATTATGCGGTTATTTTTTTTTATAATTTCCTTTTTGTATTCATATTGTTGTTTTACTCAATCTGTAACCTTTTCTGGGCAAATCTTAGGGGAAGAAGGTAATCCATTACCTTACGCTGGAGTGATGGTTACCGACCTTTCAACGGGGACACTATCTGACGAATCAGGGAAGTTTCTGATAAGGCTACCCCAAAAAGGAGAATATGCCTTTGTCTTTCAGTATCTTGGGTATAAGGATTTGTACGACACCCTAACCCTGATGGCAGACGTAAGCCGTAACTATCAGATGCAGAAAGAAGATTTAAGTACCGAAGAAGTAATTATTACCTCTGATGGCAAAGACCCCGCCTACGGAATTATTGCTAAAGCCATAGAGAGAAAGCCTTTGAATGCCAGCCCTTTTCAAGAATATCAATATGCTTCCTATTCTAAGACCGTAATAGGACTTCCTAAATCATTTAGTGCGGATAGTATTTTTGGTTCGAGCAAAAGAGGTGCGTTGGGTACCAAAAGTAAGAAAAAGAAAAAAACAGACACAGAGATGGAGTCTCCTCTCCCTCCTGAGCTAAGTTCAAAGATATTATATCTTTCTGAAACAATGTCTGACGTTTTTGTAAAAGAGCCAGAAAAAGCGAAGGAAAATATTTATAGTTCAAGGGTAAGCGGAGATAGTAAATCCTTTTCTCTATTTGGCAATCTAATCACCCGATTTAACCCGTATGAAAACCGCCTAGTTATGGAAGGGGTTGCTGATAGGGGGATTATTCTCCCGCTTGCTGACAATGCTTTTTTTTACTATGATTTTAAGCTCTCTGGTGTAAAAAAAGAAAAAGGGGTAAAATATTATAAAATCCAAGTGTTGCCAAAACGTGAATTTGACCCGGTGTGTAAAGGCGTTATTTATATAACGGATAGCCTTTATGCCATTAGAGAAATAGATATAACGGTTACGAAACGCCAAAATATCACGATGATGGATACACTTTCGCTTCGTCAGCAGTATTCTGAACATGCCGGAAAATATCTACCCTATGCCATGCGAATGGGATTTGACTTTGTTTTTGATTTGGGGCTAATCAAAATTCCTCTTGAAGGGTTTTCTGTTTCTTTATTGTCAGAATACAATGTAAGTCCTAATACAAGTGAGAAAAAACGCTTCGGAAATGAAGTGATTGCCGTTTCGGATAGTGCGTTAGGAAAACCGAAGGTCTATTGGGATTATCACCGCCCGCTTCCTCTTACTCCAGAAGAGGAATACGATTTTAGGCTGAAAGATAGCCTCGAACAAGTGAAAAATTCCCCGCGATATAAAGACTCAGTTCAGCGGGCAAATAACAAATTTGATTTTGCACAATGGCTATCGCTTGGAGAAACTTTCAAATTTTATAAGCAAAATTTATCCATTAAGGTAGCTCCTCTCCTTGAAACGGTTTCTTTTAACCCCATGGAGGGTTGGATACTCAAACCGGATTTACATTTTGAAAAGGAGTTGGAGAGGAAAAGAAAGCTACATACAGATTTTATTTTGAGATACGGGTTCTCTAATCGTAAATTTAGCTGGAAAACAGGGATTACGTGGGAAAATAATCCTAAATATTTTTCGAAATGGATAGCCGAAGTTGGGGATTATCCCTTACAATTTAGTAAATTTGAACAAGTTGATATATACCTCCATGCGATTCGGTGTCTCTCATATAAATCTAATTTTATGCGCCTATTTCAACAGCGGTATATAGAGTTTGGGTATGAGCGTGAGGTATTTAATGGGTTTAGTGCGAGGGTTACTACTGGAGCATATCGAAGAAGCGGGCTGGTAAATACCTCTGATTTTTCTTTTTCTAAAATAAAAACACCCTATGACCCAAATTTGATTCTGGATAATCCTTTGTTCCCAAGCCAAGGTTTTATTCAAAATGATGCCCTCATCACTACGCTGAGCCTACGATATCAACCCGGAACGGAATACATCAGTGTACCTTGGGAAAAAATAAATATGGGTTCAAAGTATCCGGAATTTACTGCCGAAGTTACAAAAGCCTTCGGCGTTTTTCCTCAAAGTGCAGATTATCTCAAAGCCCGAATAATGGTTAGCGGAAAAACCCCTATTGGAATGCTAGGCGTAACGTCATGGAATATTACTACTGGAGGTTTTTTGGCAAGCAAACAAGTATATTTTCCCGATATTTGGCACTTTAAAGGCAATCAAACCGCCGTTAGAGATAATAGTGTTGCCCAATTCTCTTTAATGCCTTACTATTATTATTCTAATACTAACCCTTATTTAGAGCTACATGCTGAACATGCTTTCCATGGGTTTATTTTTAACAAAATCCCTTGGGTACGGAGGTTGAAATTAGAGGAATATGCTGGAGGACATCTGCTTTGGACCTCCCGAAAACCTACTCCTTATATAGAGGTGAATTTTGGGATAGAGAAAAAACTATTATAAATAATACAGATTAGGATTGAGTTTTGCCTTGCCCTTTCGGCGGGGGCATACCGAAAACAAGCTTTTATGTTTACCGCCCCTTCTATAGAGGGAATGCCTATTAGCACAAGCATGTAGTACAAAGCCGAAAAATCCTTACCTTTGCGGGCGTTTATTAAAAATAGAATATACATATAAATATAATGACACATCTTGACATACAAGTATTAAATGAAAAAATAAAAGAAGCCTCTACCTTTGTGGATACGCTACGTCAGGAATTGAGCCATACGATTATCGGGCAAGATTATATGGTGAGCCGGTTATTATTAGGATTGCTTTCCAATGGACATATTTTACTCGAAGGAGTGCCGGGCCTTGCCAAGACGCTGGCAATCAAATCTCTTGCTTCCGCTATCCATGCTCGTTTTAGTCGGATTCAATTTACGCCAGATTTGCTGCCTGCCGACCTCATAGGCACCATGATTTATAATCCGAAGGCTATGGATTTTTCGGTAAAAAAAGGTCCCTTATTTGCCAATTTTATCCTTGCCGATGAAATCAACCGCGCCCCCGCCAAGGTCCAAAGTGCCTTGCTCGAAGCAATGCAGGAAAAACAAGTAACGATAGGAGAGGATACTTTCGTCTTACCTGACCCTTTTTTGGTACTTGCTACCCAAAATCCCATAGAGCAAGAAGGTACTTATCGATTGCCCGAAGCCCAAAGCGACAGATTTATGTTAAAGTGTGTGATTCAATATCCCTCATTTGAGGAGGAAAGAAAAATTATTCGCCAAAACACTACCACCGGATTCCCTACCATTAACCCTGTAACTACACTTGAAGAAATCAGGGCTGCAAGAAGCCTAGTGAGGGAAGTATATATGGATGAAAAAATCGAAAAATATATTCTTGATATTGTTTTTGCTACTCGTGACCCCGAGACAGCAAGGTTACCCAAACTTAAGCCACTGATTCAATACGGAGGCTCTCCGCGCGCTTCCATTAACCTTGCACTTGCCGCCAAAACCTATGCCTTTCTACAGCATAGAGGATATGTTGTACCGGAGGATATACGTTCAATCGCTTATGACGTACTTAGGCACCGGATTGGGCTAACTTATGAAGCCGAAGCCGAAAATATTAAGCCGGAAAATATCATCGCAGATATTCTCAATAAAACTGATGTGCCTTGAATATAATGGAAACGAATGAATTACTAAAAAGAGTTCGGAGAATCGAAATTAAGTCCAAAGCACTTTCAGACCAAATGTTTAACGGAGGATATCATAGTGCTTTTAAAGGGAGAGGCATTTCTTTTTCAGAAATTAGAGAGTATCAGTGGGGCGATGATATTAGAAACATTGATTGGAATGTTACTGCAAGGTATGAAAAACCCTACATTAAGGTTTTTGAAGAAGAAAGAGAGTTAGAAGTATTGCTTGTGGTAGATGTTAGCCCTTCCACTTTCTTTGGTACCCAATTAAGCTACCAAAAAGAGCCTCAACAGAAGGCAGACATCATCGCTGAAATATGCGCTTTGCTTGCTTTTGCTGCAATGAATAATCAGGATAAGGTCGGATTGATTCTATTTACTGATAGAATTGAAAAAATTATTCCAGCTCAAAGAGGCAGAAACCATGTACTTAGGATTATTCGGGAGATGATTGATATGAACCCGGAAGGGAGAGAGACAGATTTGAACTTGGCATTAAAAACTGCTGATAACTTATTGGGAAAACGGAGCATTGTATTCCTAATTTCAGATTTTTTTCATTATGGAGAACCTTATAAAGATAGCCTTGGTATCCTAAGAAAACGGCACGATGTGGTAGGGGTTCATGTGTATGACGATATAGAAAAATCTATTCCAGAAGGATTGGTTTTCTTAGCGGAAGATAGCGAAACCGGAAAAAAGACATGGGTAGATACCTCTGATAGTGTTTTTCGCACAAAATATCGAGAGCGATTTGAAAGAAATAAGCAAGCACAAATACAAGTGTTTAAGGCAGCAGGAGCGGATTTTCTATCCATCAATACAAAAGACGCTTATATCTCTGCTTTTCTAGGGTTATTTAAGATGAGAGAGCGAAAGTATTAGCAAAATTTCGTTTTTTATTAATTTTGTACATTCATCGAGCGGGCGTATTGGATAGAAAAATTTACGAATATGTTTTTTACAAAAAGTTATAGCAATACACTCATTTTTTATATTTTTAACCATGAAATTATCATTAAATAATGATACTACATCGCTGACCCGCTTAGTAATGGGTTGGCTTACTTTTTTACCATTTGCTATTGTTTTTTTTAATTCTGTCTTGGCTCAACCTCAAAATATGACAGCAAGGATAGGTGCTTTCAATGAGGAGAGAAGAGTAATAAACGAAGATATTCTCAAAAGTACGCTATTTAAAGCAGCCCACCCGTCGCTTGCGTTTGGTACCCCCGTAGTCCTATTTCACCCCCAGACACAGAAAAGCATCATTGTGGAAATCAATGACCGAAGCAAATCAGAGATAATCATCACGTTAGAAGCAGCGATGGCTTTGGGAGTTACTCATGAAAACGCATTCGGCGTAATCGCTTACCCACAAGAAAAAATAGATATGCCTCTCCCTAAACATCAGCCCATAGTTGCAAAAAAAAAACCAAGCAAAGGGGTATTCTTGCAGCATGAAACCGCCCAGCAATCTTCGATTGGAATTAAAGTGGCTCAGAGTAATGATTATGAGGAAATCACAAGGTATATTCAATTATTTCAAAATCTCGGATATAATAATTTGCTGCTTCATTCTTTTTCAGAAGGAAAAGCAACCGAAATATATTATCGCCTTTTTATCGGACCCTATACTGATAAAAAAGAGGCACTCATTATCTACAAAAAGTTACAAGACCAAAAAATGCCCGTAAAGGTTGTTCAATTGGATAAACTCAAATAAAAAGACAACGCTTCGTGCTACATACTTTACTAATTAAACATAAAATTCAACCGTTTAGAAAAAAAAGTTGTGCAAATCCAAATAGAAATTCTACTTTTGGGCTGAAATTCGGTTTCTTATGCCAAATTTAATGTTATAGAAAAACGTATTATAAAATATTTACTTATGCGAATCAAATTTACCAAACATCTCCTTCGGATAACGTTACTTACCTCCGTTTGGGCAATTTGTCTTTTTCCTGAATCCGGATTGGCACAGACAATTCAGGTTTTTGGGTCAAATTCGGGCGCGCCGGGTGTTCCGAACTCTTATGTAGCAATGATTCAGAACTTGTTTGGGAATGGCGTTACCGTTTCCAACCTAATTGTAAATTGCGATACCATAACACCTCAAACCCCGGGAGTAACTTCTCCTCAAATGGGGTGGTTCGTAGGTCCAGGACAAAATATGAACTTGACCAATGGAGTTTTGCTTACTTCCGGTAATATTCAAAATGCCGTAGGACCTAATAATCTACCCGGGCAAACGGGAACACTGGGAACGCCAGGAGACCCTCTTCTTGACTTAATACCCGGAGTGATTGGAACTAATGATGCCTGCGGAATTGAATTTGATATTACGCCGCTTTGCGATACCATCGGGATTCAATACGTGTTTGGTTCTGAGGAGTACATGGAATTTGTGGGTTCTATTAATGATATTTTTGCTTTTTTCCTTACAGGTCCTAATCCTGCTGGGGGAAATTATACTAATACCAATATTGCGCAGCTACCCGGACTGGGAATCCCGACTTCTATCAATAATGTAAATTGCGGGACAAACCCACAATACTATATCTGTAATGAACCGGGAAGTTTTGGCTGTGGACCTCAAAATAACTGCCCGGGCGTTATCCCCGTAGGGGTTCAGTATGACGGACTAAC
>CAUJFT010000397.1 GCA_963169475.1 Bacteroidota bacterium
GCCATCCTTTCTCGGATTAATCATCAGCAACTTCGTTCTGAACTTCTCAAAATAGATGATACGCTTAATCGCCTCTATAAAGCAAGAAATAAACCAGAGGTATTTAAGAAAATTGAGGCCGCCCACAAAAAAATTCAGCATTTGAGGGCGAAAAGAAATCTTGTGAATGGCTCAAGAGTTTTGTTAATCGCTGTATTCTTAGTGCTTTGCCTCATGGTTTTTAGAATGGGAAAACGAAAATCTTTTGAACCTGTTACAACAGCGGGGACTCCCCCAAAAAACTCGGAGGAAGACAAGTTAGAAACTCCCTAAAATTGCGAAGATTTTTTTGTTAATGAAGGTATAAATGGATTATCTTGAAAATATAAAAACAAGTATTATTTTTTACAATAAAATCTCTTAATCATCTATAAATTTATGAAAAAGGATAAACTCACACTTGCCTTGATGTTTGGCGGAAAATCTCCGGAGCATGAAGTCTCTGTATGGTCTGCAAAAAATATTTATGGGGCAATTAATAAGAACAAATTTGAGATACTGCTTATTGGAATAGACAAAAGTGGGAAGTGGAGTCTCATTGAACCCCAGACTTTTTTAAGTTCCTCATTTAAAGTAGTGGAAACGGGGGTCTCTCTCTCTCTTGCGCCGGGATTTATGCAGCCGCTGATTATGATGAATAGTGGTGTTTATCTTCCACGCCCCGATGTGGCATTTCCTATCATACACGGACCCAATGGGGAGGACGGTACACTACAAGGGCTTTTGCAACAATTAGATTTGCCTTATGTAGGACCCAATACCTTAGGTTCTTCGGTAGCGATGGATAAAGATGTATGCAAAAGGTTATTTTTGGAAGCCGGACTTTTGACGGCAGATTATATGGTGTTCCATAAACATGAAATGGATACTATTGACTATGCCGCCGTAGTGAATCGGCTCGGAAGCCCCCTCTTTATCAAACCCGCTAATATGGGATCATCGGTGGGAGTAAGTAAGGCAACTGATGAAATACAGTTTCAAGAAGCGGTTTCGCTTGCCTTTAGGTTTGATACCAAAATTCTGATAGAAGAGATGGTTACCGGTAGAGAGATTGAATGCGCAGTACTTGGAAACGAACAACCCGAGACCACAGGAGTAGGAGAAATCATTCTCACAAAGGGCTTTTATGATTACGATACTAAATATGTAACGGACGATGCACGAATCGAAATCCCCGCTACCCATATTTCTTCTGCTGCCCTTCTCAAAATCCAAATGATTGCTCGTCAGGCTTTTCAGGTTTTAGGATGTGAGGGAATGTCAAGAGTAGATGTTTTCCTTACTGAAAACGAAGATGTCTATATTAATGAAATCAATACGCTCCCCGGCTTTACTAATATTAGTATGTATCCTAAGCTATGGGAAGAAGCCGGTATTGCTTATGGTGAGTTAATAGAAAAACTAATCGCACTCGCTATTGACAGACATCAGCGGGACAGCAGTCTCCAACGCTCCAAAGTATAGATTTTTTTGAAACAAAGCGGTGGGTATAAGAATGATACATTTTTAATTACGTGGAATCAAGTAATAAATGTAATTTTGCTAAACTGCGTAATAGGGTTTTCAAAATGTGTAATCAAATAATAAATGGCATATTTTTTGACATTAAACTTGAACGAAAATCGTACTAATTTTTCTCCCTGATATTAATTACCGAATGAAATGAAAAAAAATGTTTTTGTATTATTTTTACTTTTGGGGTTTGGGGTTTTATCTGTAACTGCTCAAAAAAGATACGGGCGACTGGAAGATTTTGAACTTCACCCTATCCCTAATGCTTGGGTTTCGGCATTTAAAAACCAGCAATTTCTTGGTAGGGTCGTTACAAATTCAGACGGTTATTTTGAGTTTCCGCTTCTGCCTACGGGGATTTATGATTTTACGGTTCAGCTTGCAAAAAGTAGCCGGGTAATTGAACAAATGAGGATTCCTCAATACGATATTATCACTTTGAGGGTGGACCTTGAACACAATGACGTTCAATCTTTGCAAGCTCCCAGCATAAAAGATGTGGGTATTGATTTAGATAGATTTCCTTGGTGGATAATTCCCGCTGCTGATGGATTTGATTTCCCTTTTGAGTCCGGAGAAAGAAACGGCTTTCATACTACTCGTATCTTCGGAGAGCAAGAGCACCAAGGAGAAGATTGGAATAGGGGAATAGGAAATGAAGATTTTGGCACTCCCCTGTACTGCCTCGCAGATGGAATTGTAATATTTGCAGGAGATATCGGTAATGGTTGGGGAAATGTGGTCAGAGTACTCCACAACATCGGTACTTCCGAAGAAATCCACCTGATAGAATCTATTTTTGCTCACCTCGAAGAGGTACAAGTAATGGAGGGCGATATGCTTGTCAGGGGACAGCGCATCGGAACAATGGGGAATGTTCATGGTAAATACAAAGCCCATCTTCACTTAGAGCTTCGTTCACGTCCCGGAATGCCTATTGGCGGCGGCTATGGTGCAACAGATGGCTATATTGAACCTTCTATTTTTATAGAAACTCACCGCCCTTACCTTTCTAATGCAGATAGATATGATTATCGCGACTGAAAGGTTTTTTTAGAAATTATGGTATTCCGACAAAAAGCATGATTAGTGTTTTTTGTCGGAATTTGATTTTTGCCAGAATAGGTAATAGGAATATGCAATAGGGACTATCACCAAAATCAATATCCCTATTGCTAAGATAA
>CAUJFT010000398.1 GCA_963169475.1 Bacteroidota bacterium
AAAAATAATATTATAAACTAATTTCAAACGAGTACTTATATCTCAAAAAAATATTCTATTTTCGCCATGAACAAAAAACTAACTTCTTACTTAGCTATTGTAATGATAGCTATATTCGTTGGGGGGTGTTTGAATAAGACCACTACTAACTCCACAGTCAATACAGAAAATAATCAAACAAAACCTATTTCCTTGGATTACAAAGAAAAGGAAAGTACTGCTTACTTAGGGGGCGAATATAAAGGGAACTATGTGTGGGGAGGAGCGATGAATTTAGCATGGAATGAACTAAATGATAATATTTTACATGATAAACTAAGGCTTGCTACCAATGATAAAGTTATTTTAGGAATGGTTGAGTGCTTTAATCATTCAATTTTTACTAAAAACGATTTAGACGAAGAAAGTTATTATATCAAAAGCGGATATGGGCAAGAAACCGTAAAAACCATCAATAAAGAAAGCAGGAAAAAGTTTCCGGATAAACGTTTTGAGGATTTAGCATTAACGCTCTCTCCCAAAGACATTATTTCCTACGCTTATTTCTTGAAAAAGGTAGAATACCTAAACACTTTTGATAAAAAACCAATCACCTTCGAGGGTAAAAAGGTAGAAGGTTTTCACGCAGAAAGTGAAACTCAAAAGAAGACCCTTAGAATATGGAATTACGAAAGTCAAGATAAATTTATCCTCAGCATCGAACTTAAAGGCGGAAAAGACCAGCTATTTTTAGCGAAAGGATTTGACATGAGCCAGCCGAATGAGGCACTAAAAGGGCTTTCTGAAGCAAAGACCTCTACGCTTATGGAGACAAAAGATATTTTTGAGGCACCCGTTATTCACCTTTCGCACCACAGAAAATATAACGAACTACTTCGCATTCACCTCCAAAATCCCGGATTTGAAGAATATTTTATTTCCGAGATGTTTGAGAATATCAATTTTGATATGGATGAAAAAGGAGCAAGGGTAGAAAACGAAGGAGTGATTGGAATGACAAAAGGAGTAATGCCAGACCCCGACAACATCAAAAAACTGGTTTTGGACAAGCCCTATTGGGTTATAATGAAACGCACCTCAAGCGCAAACCCCTATTTTATATTAGGGATAAAGAATACAGAAGTAATGAAACTAAACCAATAAAACAAACTATCCCTCGGGTTGAGGAATATATTTATGTGGGTTACTAGTGGGTTTGCAAAAAAAATGATTCACAAAGTCCCTTGTCCTCAAAATCATCAATCTTGCAAACCCTGATAGTCTTGGTATAAAACTCAAAATACTTCCATCTCTACGTTCATTGTAGCGGGAGTCACTATAGTTTTATTTTCAAAGTTGGGAAATTCTCTGTCTAACGATTGACCCTTTTTCAAGAGTATTGGCAGGCTTTTTTGAAGGCGGTCTAGTTTTTTCAAGACATCAAACATTCCTGTTAAGTGAGTTTCAGGAAGTGGATACCCCGATTCTTTAAGAATCATTCCAATAGGAACACCTATTTTAGTTTGAAGTTTAATCATATCGCAGAGTACCTCCGCTCCTCTGGGGGCAAGCGCACCTACTCCCCCTCTTGCTTGTTCCCAACCGATGAGATAAAGACCCTTGTAATCATGCAGCATAGAGCCTCCATAGACCTTTGCTACCGCTCCTTGGGTGCGTTGAAGCTCCTTGGGTAGAAAAGGATAAGAAAGGTAAAATCCGGTAGCAGCTACAATCATATCCGCCTCTACCTCCGTCTTATCCGTAAAAATAACCTTATTTCCCGCCAATCTTAGGATTCCCTTTTTAGGGGAAAGCCGCCCATGTTTAATATAATGAAGAGCCTCTGTGCCAATTGTTGGGTGTTTTTCAAAAACCTCATGGTCAGGTTTTGGCAAGCCATAAAGGGTCATGTCCCCAACCACCAACTTTAGCCCTATTTTTAGCATAAACTTTTGGAGAAAGGTAGGCACCCATGGCTTTGAGAAGTGAGATAACGGGTAACCCGAAATTAATTTAGGGAGAAACCACGCGCTTGAACGGATACTGAGATAGGCAGCCTTTCCCACCCTTGCCGCTTCCGAAGCCAAATCACAAGCAGAATTTCCCGCTCCAATGACTACAATTCTTTTTCCTCTCAATTGGTCAGGGTGTCTATAATCCTTAGAGTGAATAATTTCTCCAGAAAAATGTCCCTCAAACGCTGGTAGTCTTTTGTCCCAATGATGACCATTACACACAAGTACTCCCGTATAAGTTCGGATTTCTCCATCTGCAAAATAGGCTTTCCACAATGAATCCGCTACGGGCTGAACAAATACCACTTTTTTGTTGAGTTCGATTTTGTCCCTTAGTCCGAAGTGGTCAGTATAATCATTATAGTACTTTAATAAGTGATGACAACTAGGGAACTCTGGGTAATCCTCCGGCATAGGATAATCAGAATACTCCATGACTTTGCGGGGAGAAATAATATGAGCCGTTTCATACACTCCGTGAAACCAATTCCCACCAATAGCACTACTTGCGTCCACGTGGTCGTATGCAAGCCCTGCTTCTTTTAGTGCCTTAGCATGTGCAAGGCCTACAGGACCTGCACCGATTATTAGGTATTTTCCAAATTCGTTTTCTTGAATCATGTCGGTTAATCTTTAAATTGTCTTTTTCCATGAGGGGGCAAAGGTAACTGCTTTTTTGTGAATAAATTATAATATTCCAATCAATCTCACCTCATATTCATACAAATGAATCAAAAATAAAAGATTTGATGTAACTTTGCTGCCGTTTTAGCATCATTATTT
>CAUJFT010000399.1 GCA_963169475.1 Bacteroidota bacterium
AGAAAATTTGGCAACTACACGTAAACTCGCACTCCAAATTCTAAATAATGTAAAAGATGAAGAAAATATTAAAAACAGAAGAAAAATGGCAGGGTAGTCTGACCAATACCTCGCTCATATTCTAAGAAACCGTTTTAAAAGTATTTAGAGATTCATTTTTCATAATCTATTGAGTATAAGTACTGAGGCAAATTTATTTTAAATTATTTTTATTAAATCATCGATAGTCAATACTATATTTTGCTTTAATGCAAACTATTTTATGTTTTAAATAAGCTCTTTTGCATGAAATAATACAAGCTAATTGACGAATAAGATAAACTAAATATAGTCAATCACTAATAGCGCTACAAAAAAAGCAACGGAACCAAAGATTCCATTGCTTTATAAACGGAGCGGAAAACGAGGCTCGAACTCGCGACCCTCAGCTTGGGAAGCTGATGCTCTACCAACTGAGCTACTTCCGCTTGTATTTTCTGGGGCAAATATAGCATAGATTCTGAAAAGGAACAAAAAATATTTGATTTTTTTCGGAATACTCGATGATTTAAATAGACCTTTTATCTATCCTTTTTTGTAATCAACTATTTATCACTAAATTATTTATACCCTTTCAAAATTATCAACAATGAGTTTATCCGTTTAGTAGAACTATCTTCTATACAAAAGAGACAAATCCAAAATCAAGGATTTGTCTCTTTTGTATTTTAGGGCGGTTATTCAAAATTAGTATTACTCCACAAAGAAATAGAACGATTACTTAATCTCAAACTTACCTCTCCCTATCATTTTACCTTCACAAAAAATACTTACGACCTGCTCTCCTTTAAGATATTTATTATCCTTTTCTGGCTTGGGGATAGTCATACATATTTCTTGAGCGGAACGATTAAAGTTAAAGTTTGTTTTAGTAGTGTAGGAGATGTCCCGATTTTCGTACTTAAATTTACCGGAAGAGGGAGTAGAGCGAACGGTTCCATCTGGATTTTCATATACAAGATATACCTCTCTGCCGCCGGGCTGGGCTACTGCATTTTCCATAACCGTGAAGCATACTTTCACACTTTGCATCCACATTCTTTTGAACTCTTTGTCCATTTCTTCTTTTTCCTTATCGCTTTTTTTCACGTTAAAAAAACGGAAGTCGGCTGCACGAAGAACAGAAGCGGCCTGTGTAGTTTGGTTTAGTTCTTCCTCTTTTTTGGCTTTTTCCTCTTCTACCTTAACCTTTTCTTGTTCTTTTTGGGCAATTTGGTTCTTTTGGGCTTCAATATTTTGCTTATTTTCGCTAATCTGCTGTTTTTGGGTAGC
Source organism: Bacteroidota bacterium (assembly GCA_963169475.1). Taxonomy (GTDB): domain Bacteria; phylum Bacteroidota; class Bacteroidia; order J057; family J057; genus JAAFHL01. The sequence goes on from CAUJFT010000399.1 coordinate 1,312, forward strand.
ATTTTCCTCTGTGAGAGAGGTGATTTGTCCAGAGAGTGCTACATTTTCTTCTTTAAGACGTTCTATTTCCTCTTTGTAAGCGACAATCATTCCCTCTAAAGAAGTGATTTTATCCTGAAGTTCCTTGGCTTTGCCAGCACTGATTTTCCCTTGTGATTGAGCTGCGGATAGCTTACCTTGCAAGTTTTGAAGCTCTTTTAGTTTCTCATCAAGTAGCCTGTCTTTTTCGGTAATATCTAGGTTTTTTCCTTCGATTTCTGACTCCATTCCTTTGATTTTAGTTTCGAGGTCTGAAATTTCGGAATTGAGCGTATCAATTTCCACTAACTGCTGTTCGTTTTTCCCTTTTTCACCATAATATTTGGTAGCAAAAAAGCCGGTAAGCCCCAAAAGCAGGACTAAAAGAGCAATAAGAATAATCTTAATCGTTTGATCATTATTCTTTGGAGAAGCAGGAGGGGGGCTGGGGCGATTACCCGGATTCATCGGTGTGGTATTCATATTTTGATTTTTTGTAATGAATTGAAGTGATTTATACTTGATTTTATGTATGAAGGTTGCAAATATACAGATAGAAGTTTGTTTTATCCCAAAAACGTACTAACCTTTTCCATATATTTTTTATAGGCTTGGGGTTAATTTCATTCCGTTTCCGAGCGACCTTAATAACCTAAAATGTGATCGGACAGCTGCCCACATAGTTGGATATACTCTATATTCTACTTGGAACTGATCGCAAACCTCTCTTACGATTTTCTGAATTTGCGGATAATGAACGTGGCTTATCTTAGGGAAAAGATGATGCTCTACTTGAAAGTTTAACCCACCAAGAAACCATGAAATAAGCGCGTTATTCGTCGCAAAATTTGCAGTAGTTTTTATTTGATGAATTGCCCATTCCTCCTCTATTTTGATATTACTACGCGTAGCATCTTCAAATTCGGTAATCTCTACTACGTGTGCAAGTTGGAATACAATGGCGATTACCAAGCCAAGCGTTAGATTCATAGTTAGGAAACCAATTAGGAACGGTAGAAACCCAAGCATGTAGATAGGCAGGATAATATAAAAGAAGAAATAAAGCACTTTACTTGCCCAAAAAGCAATATGCTCTCTGGGAGACATGTCTCTGATAGGAGTACCTAATACTTTTTTAGAAAAATATTTTGTAAAATCCGCTTCAAAAATCCATGAAAAAGTAATCAGTCCATACAATAGTGGAGCGTATAAATGCTGAAACTTGTGGATTTTTAGATGCTTCTGACTTGGAGCAAAGCGCAACAATGCAGTTTGAGTAATATCTGCATCTAAACCATCAATATTGGTATAAGTGTGATGGACTACGTTGTGTTTTGTTTTCCATAAAGTAGCGTCACTTCCCAAGAGATTGAGGGACAAACCCATGATTTCATTCAACCACTTTTTTTCGGAATAACTTCCGTGGCAACCATCGTGCATGATATTGAATCCAATAAAAGCAGCATTAAATCCAAAGATAATACACATTGGAATGGCAATCCACCACACAGGGGTGAAAAACACAAGCTGAATGTACAGATAAACCAATAAGATTAGAAAGGTGAATGATTTAAGATAAAGATTCCAGTTCCCGGTTGGTTTAATGCGATTTTCTGAAAAATACCTATCCACCTCGCCCCTAAGTGCGGTATAAAAGGGGCTTTTACGATTGTTAAAAGATGCTTTATACATATAAATAGACGTGATTATATAAGATTACCTTTGCTACTGACGAAATTACGCCGCAAAGGTAACGCTTTTATCCAAATTGCTACCCAATAAATTTTGGATTTTACTCAAAACCAGAGATATTGGGACGTTTTATACAGATCGGTGGGCATAAGGCTACCGCTTAAAAATATCTATTACTTATTTTAAAAAAGTTTATCTTTGCGCCGTTTTTTATTGTACACCTTTATTTAGATTTTTAAAAATAAAATAAGATATGGAAAATCAAAATCAGAGGGAGCTTGTCCCTGTTACTGTAGCTTATGGAGATGGCATTGGTCCAGAGATTATGGAGGCAACGCTTCGGATTCTTCAAGCAGCAGGTGCATCTATAGCTCCAGAAGTAATCGAAATTGGAGAAAAAGTTTATCTTGCGGGGAACGCCGCCGGGATTGATGATAGTGCATGGGAATCGCTTGCCCGAACGCGCGTATTTCTCAAAGCCCCCATTACTACTCCCTTCGGAGGAGGGTATAAAAGTTTGAATGTAACTACCCGTAAGATGCTGGGGCTTTTTGCTAATGTAAGACCTTCGGTAGCCTATTCGCCCTTTGTACCTACCCGTTTTCCGGGTTTAGATATTGTAATTATTCGTGAAAATGAAGAAGACCTTTATGCCGGTATCGAACACCGACAAACAGAAGATGTATATCAGTGTCTTAAACTCGTTTCCCGTTCCGGAAGCGAAAAGATTATCCGGTATGCTTTTGAATATGCCCGTTCCAGAGGACGCAAAAAGGTATCCTGTTTTATCAAGGACAATATCATGAAAATGACAGATGGTATTTTTCACAAGGTTTTTGATGAAGTAGCCTTAGAATACCCCGATATTCAAACCGACAGTTATATTATAGATATTGGAACAGCAAGGTTGGCAGACAGTCCCGAAAGGTTTGATGTAATCGTTACGCTTAATCTTTATGGAGATATAATATCAGATGTAGCTGCCGAAATAGCCGGTTCCGTAGGAATGGCTGGTTCTGCCAATGTCGGACTAAATTATGCAATGTTTGAAGCAGTACATGGCTCTGCTCCAGATATAGC
>CAUJFT010000400.1 GCA_963169475.1 Bacteroidota bacterium
ATTTTTCCATGTACGATACCTACCCTAAATTCAGGGAAAGCCCTTCCAAGAAGCTCATATCCTTTTTCCACGGCGAGCAAGTCTAGTTTTTCGGATTCTTCTACAAGCGGATACACTACATATACTTGCCTGCCTGCCTGAAGCTCCTTTCGGAGGAATCCAAAAATCTCAAGCCGTTTTTTTTCATAGCAAGAGATTGTTTTAATGGGTTGCCTTCCGGGTGGCAGTTCGTCAATTACCGAAACATCAATATCGCCATAAAGTGTCATCGCCAAAGTGCGCGGAATGGGGGTTGCGGTCATCACCATATTATGCGGGAGCATACTAGCTTTTTTCCACAACTTTGCCCTCTGGGCTACCCCAAATTTATGTTGCTCATCTACGATGACCAATCCTAATTTTTGAAATACTACGGGGTCTTCTATCAGTGCGTGTGTACCGATGACAATGTCGGCGGTTCCGTCAGCAATGATTGCTAATTGTTGGTTTCGGATAGATTTTTTTTGCCCTCCGACTACGAAAGCTACCTTTACCCCAATTTTTTCTGCGTATTCTGAAATTTTACGAAAATGTTGTTCTGCTAGGATTTCGGTAGGGGCCATGAGTGCAGACTGAAAGCCGTTGTCTTTTGCCATAAGCATAGTCAAGAAAGCCACCATTGTTTTGCCGCTTCCCACATCTCCCTGTATTAAGCGGTTCATCTGAATCGGACGGGCGAGGTCATTTCGGATTTCTTTCAGCACTTTTTTTTGGGCATTAGTCAGGGTAAAGGGTAGAAACTCACGGTAATAGCCGTTAAAATATTCTCCAATTCTGGGAAAAGGCGGGCTAATATTAGCAGATTTTGCCACATTTCTTTTACCGGCAAGTAGCAATTGAAAGAGAAAAAACTCCTCAAATACGATTCTCCTACGCGCTTGATTTAACATTTCTTGGCTTTCGGGGAAATGAATTTGCTTTAAGGCTTCTCTTCGAGAAAGTAGCTTAAAGGTGTTGCAAATCGTAGTGCTAAGGGTTTCGGAGATAAGGCTTTCTCCCGATTCAAACAAGCCTTTCATCAAAACACGAAACCCTTTGGAGTCAAACCCCAATCGGCTGAGTTTTTCGGTAGAGGGATAAAAAGGTACAATCGTTAGGACTTTATCCCCGGATTCTCCCTTTAGAAAGTCGAGTTCGGGGTGAGAAAAGCTCACCATATTCCCATGTATCATAGGTTTTCCAAACAAAGCGACTTCTTCATTGGGTTTTAAGGTAGTTTTGATAAAACTTATACCCTGAAACCATACAAGCTCTGCTACTCCTGTACCATCTGAAAAAAGTGCCGTAAGCCGTTTTTTTCCGTTTTTTCCAACGACCTCTTCTATTTTGGATAACTTTCCGACAAGACTTACCGACTTGTCATTATCCGTTACCTCCGTAAGTCTCATTACGTGAGTTTTGTCCACGTATTTTCGGGGGAAGTAGAGGAGCAAATCCTCATTCGTATGAATATTGGCTTCTGTTTTTAGTACTTGCGCGCGCTGGGGTCCCACTTTTTTAAGGTAGGTGATATCGGTATTCCAAAAATCTATTGTTGCCAATTTTTTTTGTGCTTTTGGGTACAAATTTAATAGAACATTTGGCAAAAAGCAAATTTTTTTAGAGGGCGTTTTGGTGAGAATCAAAATTAAACCGATTTCTCAGCTCATGTAGCTTTAGTTTAAAGTTATTTTTTTTCACCTCTTGATTAATCAATGCTGTACCAATTGTATATTTTGAGAATCCGGCCACTTTGATATTGTTGTTTTTCATCCAGCTTGTAATGGGGGAGTCGCTATTGGTTTTCTGGCGTTTAAGCTCTACGATAACGAGATTTTCACACGAGAGTTCGCTTTCGCTATTTTTCAAAAAAAGATTGATATCAACCGTCATTCTTTCCTTATAAACCGGGTTTACGAAGGTCATTCGCTGAAAAAATGTCCATAGCTGGGGCTGTAAATATTCTTCCTCAATATTGATTCCGGCTTCTTCGATTACGGATTTCAATTCCATGAGATTTTGGGGGAAATAGGGAAGAGGAATCCTTCTTTTTTCTGTAACGCTTTTGTTTGTTTTTTCTTTTATTTCCAAGAAAATTAAGTTGTTTTCTACGTACTTCCTGATTCTTACCTTCAGTCGGTGTGCTTTTTTGTTGTGGTGCATGTTGTAAAAGAGATAATCCTCCGTATCAAAATATAGGGTCTCATACCGTTGAACCCTTCTGCCTTCAATTTCTAACAACAAGTAATCTTCCTTAATGTGGTCTAATAAAGCAATAAAGTTCTCAAGATGAATTAAATATTTGGAATCTATCCTATTTTGCAAATCCACTTGCTGTTCATTGATTCCTGCTAAGGATATAGGGTTAAACGAGGTAATTTTTTCTTCTATGATTTGATAATTCATGTTTATAGAACCGTGTTGGACGAAAGATAAAACAAAGCGACAAGATTTCGCAAAGGTAAAGTAAAAAATTGATACCCGCCACACGAGACACCAATTCTCTCTAAGAAAATATTATACTATACCGAATAATTTGACTTGAGAAAAAGCCTTATGTCTATACATTCCATATAGATTTAATATCCTCTGCTAAGTTTACATGATGTAATGCCTCAAACGTATTGGTTTTTTCTTTCAGCGCATTTATCACCCGTTTTTGGAAGTGGGAAGGGTGATGCTTAGAGATATTTTTTCGGGTTTTAAAAGCGATATTAAAATCAGCGTTAGACATTCCTTCAAATTTTTTCTTTCGGTAACGAAAGGTCATTCTCATGCACCAATTATCTATAAGCTCCCCTAAAAAGCTATTTCCCACCCTTTCTATTATGCTTTTAAGGAGCGATTTTCCGGATTTAGGCACTGCCAAAGTATCTTTTATGGGAAATTGTGGATAAAAAGCCCTTGCCCATTCATTTTTTTCCATTAATGCAGGATAAGTATCTTTGCCATATGCTGGAATCAAGGTAAAAAGTTCTGTAGCAGTAAAAATATTTTTATCCTCAATTTCGAGATGCTCCATGCCTACGAAATAATTCACACAGAAATATTTATGAGAGTTAAGAAGAAAGATTTTTCTAAAAAATACCAAAATTGTCCTAGCAATCCATAACCGATTTGGCTCTGTAAGGATAAAATAATCAATATCGCCCTTATCTGTCAAAACCCCCTTTGAGATGGAACCGGAAAGATAAACACCTCTTATATAAGGGAATGAACCGATAAAGCGCGAAATTTTGTGGGCTTTTTCCATGATTGCTTCAGCTCTTGCATTATCTTCCTTCCGCTTTTTCGTTACTCCAGCTGTCCCGATATGGTAAAATGTATCTTCTTGTATAATTAATTTAGCCTCACCAAGCTGCGCCAAAGCGGTGGCTATATTTTCCTTTGTACACACTACGGGTATAGATTTACCAATTTCTTCCTCTGTTAGAGGATACCTAAAAATATCAAAGTATAGCAAGGTAAGCAAGATACCGGACTCTATCTGGCTAAGTACCATTTCAGGATGTGTAATCACAAGGTGAGTATTTAGGCTTTTGCCACACA
>CAUJFT010000401.1 GCA_963169475.1 Bacteroidota bacterium
TTTAAGAAATAGAAAAAGAACAAACCCGAAAAGAGGAAGCTCACACCCAATATACCCAACTCTTACAACAAAAAATAGAAAAAAAACAGCAGGATTTACCCGTTTTTAAGTGGGAAAAATACCACAACAATACCATAGAAGAAATTCAGGAACTATCAAAATATCACAGAGCCATACGCGAAAACATTAAAGAGCTCGACCAAGAAAAGGACGAAATCGAAAAAGGGTTACAGAAAAACGCCGAAGAATTAGAAAAATATCGCAGGCTCCTATTAAACTTAGAAGCCGAAGAAAACAGAAGACAAGGGTTTATAGAAGGAAAAACTACAGCACTAAAACACATTAATTGGGAGCAATACCAAAATACTCCGGAGAATCTAATCCAGCAGGAGGCAGATGAATTTCTGAAAAATCACAAAGACGCAGAAACCATGTTTAAAATGTATGAAAATAAAATCAAAGAAACCCGCGATGAAATCAACCGAATCAGCGGAATCCTCGAAACAGAACGTAGGCGGCGAGATAGACAACTTCTCAAAAAAATAGAATTACTAACGGGAATCAACACAAAGCTCGATGCCTCCCCATTTCAGGAGATAGAAACGATTCTTCAAATTCTTCAAAAACCTATACAGATAGAAGCGATAGAAAAAGAAATAGAAAATCATCGGATAAATATAGGCATTATAGACAAAGAAGTTTCCGAACTTCGCACACAAGCCGAAGGCAAATCTTTTGACCCCTTAGCACTTCAAGCATTAAATACTACGATAGAAGACCTCAAAAATCGTAATGAAGAAGTCATCGCCACGATTGGGGCTTCTCGCCGTGAAAGCCAGACCATTACTACCAAGTTAGAAGAGAAAAAAAATGTAGAGGAGGCACTAGCTGCCCTTAGAATCAGAGGAGAAAATATACAGACCCTCTCAAAATTATTCCGCTCTATGGGATTTGTCAATTACGTATCATTTGCTCACCTCCGTCAATTATGTCATGTAGCAAACGAACGATTTATGAGGCTTACCAACGGAATGTTACAGTTAGGAGTAACCGATGAAGGCGAGCTACTTGTTACAGACTACTTTAATAATGGAAGGAGCAGAAGCATTAAGACCCTATCCGGAGGGCAGACCTTTCAGGCAGCATTGTCTCTTGCGCTCGCACTCGCCGACTCCGTACATCAGGCGGCACACTCCAAACAAAATTTCTTCTTTATTGATGAAGGTTTTGGGTCTCAAGACAAAGAATCGCTCAGAATGATTTTTCAAACGCTGCAATCGCTCCGCAAAGAGAATCGTATAGTTGGCATTATTTCCCACGTAGAAGAGCTAAAAACCGAAATAGAAGTCTATCTTCAAGTAGCACAGCAAGGCGAACGCGGAAGTATTATCACGGAAAGCTGGAGAGCATAAAGAACGGCTTTCTACTAGTACGGAATACGCTACGGGAAATATTGATAGCTACTAAAAAAATATTTCATACTTTTGTAAATAATACAGAATACATTCGTCTTGCCATGGCACTGCTTACTAAATACAGAAAGGAAACATTAATTTTCGGAACAGGCTTGCTTATGCTCCTAATTGCGGGGTTATGGGCAACTGTAGAAAGCATTACGCCAGAATCCTATTACCGCAAAAAAGCAGAAAGCATTATTCAAAAAGATTTACAATATTTGATAGAATTAGACTCTCTAGAAAAATCTAAAATTCCCGTTTGTGAGATTATTTTTAACGATGATGGAGAGCCAATATATTGGTTTGGAGATAATTACTTACCATTACTAATAGACCTAAAAACCAAAATAAGAGGTACAAAAGAGGGGTTTTACCATTTTGATAATAGGAGCTACTATATCATACCTATCAAAGATAACAATAAATACCGCTTAATCCCCCTTAGTATCACCTACGGAGCGGCCAATAATAACGCCCCTTATTACGTCTTTGCATGAAGGTATACTTACACAAAAGGAATCAACCTCGCCGCCGCTAAAATATACCCTACACCACCTGATGACCCCGATTATTTAAAAATACTAAATTCCAAAGGAGAAACCGCTTTTTACCTCACCGGATTTAACGAAGACTTTATACGAAAACCCACAAGGTTTTGGTTAGTGATGAGCAGCTTAGTCGGGCTACTACTATTATTGGGAGGGGGATATTTTGTACTAAAAAACAAATACCATATCTCTAAAACCCGAGTCAATATTCTATTGATTATCATAGTAGTACTAATCAGGCTACTGATGTCCTATTTTAACTTCCCTTATGAATATGGTCAGATTTATTTTTTCTCCGCAGAAACACTCGCCTTCCATTGGCTCGTCCCCTCATTAGGAGACCTCCTCATAAATATCCTTATCTTCTATATCCTCGCCTTTATTCTATACAAAGAACTTCTCCATAGGCTAAGCATCATTTTATTTAGTAAAATAAGAAAACGTCCTTATTTATCCTTCCTAATTTCTACCATAAATATAGGGATAATCATTTTTATATTAAACACTTACATAGATATTATATTAGAAATCCTAAGAAACTCCCAACTAAGGCTTGACTTTACGAACATTCTTGACTTCCTAAAAAACATCTACACACAATTACTACTCGCGGGGATAGGCTCATTTTTATTAGGAGTATATTTTCTTTGCAGTGCCTTTATCCGGTACAACATCATGTTTATCAAGTACCAAAATAAAAACCAATTCTTACAAATACTGCTACAATTGATTTTTTTATTTGTAATCATCATAGCATTTGAAGGAACGATAAATATAAATACCTTTTCCTTCTTCGTTACTGTGCTACTATGGGCAACCATCCTATATATTAACGGTAACAAACCCCTATCCCGGTACAACCTTGTAAGCTATATGGCTTTAATAGGCGCGTTCTCCGTATTACTTGGTGCGCATATTGTAGATTACAATTTTACCAAGAAAGAACAAGATATGAAAGTTATCGTTCAAAAAGTATTTGGAGAGCAAGATAATCGCATGTATGAAACCTATGACCAAGCAGTATTTCAGATAGACAGCGACATGGACACTATTCGACAACACTTCATAGAGAAGAGAGACCCCGCCCAATTAATCGATAACCTCAATAGCCAATATTTTCAGAAATATTTCAATAATGCCCGACTATTCTTTTATGTTTTTGACAACAACAACAAACGTATCTACCCTCCCGAAAAATCTACATACAAAAACACCCAAACCGTTTTGAATATCCACGAAGCCGACCCCCCTTACCTCAATAAAGATAGATTAGGAGAGGCTATAGGATTCCAGTTTTATAAAGCACGAAACAATGAAGCCAAAATGATATATGTAGCAGAACCTAAGCTCGTTATTGCAGAAAATGATACGATTAGGCTACAAATACAAATATCCCCCCCTCCCATGCCCCAAAACCGAAGACTCCCCTACTTTGTACAAAACAGCAATAATACCACCCTACAAGACATCTCAAGCGAATTTGAAATAGCCCTATACGAAAACAACAAACTCACTTCCACCACAAGCAAATTAGGATTCCCCTCAAAAATAAAAACATTAGAAGGAGACAGCCTCATTCAACAGCAAACTACTCAATACAAAAATGGGAGAAGAGAAGCTATCTACGCATTTAGTACAGATAGAGCAATCATTATCCGTTATGAAAACCTAAAATGGAGCGATTATACAAACACCTTTTCACTTATATTTTTCTTCATCGCCACCGCTACGCTTATTTTAGTATCCCTCCTTTATTTAATCATGCTTTTTTTGGGGGTTCGTATCCCCATCAACATATATACCCTCCAATTCAGATTTCAAGTATTATTACTTGGGCTTAGCAGCCTAATTTTTGTCATCGTATCGGGGCTATTACTAGTTACCATCAAAAATAGATTTATTGATGAAAACCGTAATATGCTTCATGACGAGATGAAAACCCTCACCGGAATGATAGAATACGAACTCAAAGACCTCACAAACCCAGAAACAGGAAGAGATACAGGCCTTACCATTAGCGAAGCACTTGCATTCAGACTCCATAAAATCCCCAAAGCCTTCGCCGTAGATATCAATATATTTAACGAAAACAACGAACTAATCCTTACAAGCCAGCCTTTATTGACCCAACTCAAACTCAGTACGGGCTTGCTCAACTACAAAGCCTACGAAATTCTTGCTAAACAAGGACTCTCTGAAGCCTTTGTCAAAGAAAAAATTAGAGGTATCGAATACCTCTCTGGATTCAAGGCAGTTCGGACAGAAAACATAGGAACAAGAGACAACAAAGGAAACTCTACCTTTTATATTAACATTCCTTACTTTGACAGAACCGAAGAAGTAAACCGTAAAACAACCAATCTATTAGGCTTTATCATTAGTATAGTAATGATTTTTGTGATTATTATCGCGCTTATTACCATATACCTCTCCCATTACCTGACAGCACCACTTAAGCAGCTTCAAGATAAAATCCGAAACACCAAATTAGGTATCTCTAATAAGCCAATGAAATACGACCGACAAGACGAAATCGGGGAAATTGTATCTTCTTACAATACAATGTTGAAAAAACTTAATGAGTCCGAAAAGCAACTTGCTCAAACAGAAAGAGACCTCGCTTGGAGACAGATGGCAAAACAAGTTGCCCACGAAATTAAAAATCCCCTAACTCCTATGAAACTCAGCGTTCAGTATCTAACCCGTACATGGAACGAAAAAAAACCCAACATTGATGTCATATTCCAGAAAGTAACCCAAACTATTCTTTCTCAAATCGACACACTCACCCGTATTGCGAACAACTTCTCGGAATTTGCTAAAATGCCCGAAGCCCATCGTACAAATATCAGCCTCAACACCATCATTACCAACATTATCACCCTTTATACAAATCATGGAAATATTCACTTAAAAGAGGAAATTCCCAAAGAAGAATTTATTATTTATGCCGATAAAGACCAAATTTCCAGAGTATTTACCAACCTATTTAACAACGCAATTCAGGCAATTGAAAATAAGGGAAATCAAGACGGAACTATCAGTATCACAGTCGAAGTCATCAAAAATAACGCCTTTATTACCATTCAGGATAATGGCTGCGGAATGACAGAACAAGTTCAAAAATTAGCATTTGAACCCAATTTCTCTACCAAATCCTCCGGAATGGGATTAGGGCTTGCCATGGTCAAACGAATTATAGAAGGCAACCAAGGAGAAATCCGACTTAACTCTATAGAAGGAGAAGGAACTACTTTCTTTATTATGCTTCCCCGTTCTTCGGAAGACTAACCCTATAAACCCACCATTCAAACAATTTATTTTATACTTTTTGGCAAACTATCCGCCATTTATTTGGTTTTCAGTACAAAGAAAAATAATTTTGTAGCCGTTTTCCGACTCATACTCCTATACATGAAATGCTGATTATCAACAAAATCAAAATATCAATAGGATATATTCAAAATTTACGCGCTATTTTTCAACAATTGTTAATTAATAATTACAATCAATATCAAAATATCATTTTTTTAAATTATTAACGAATCATTAAAGCATGGCAATTAGAATCGGTATCAATGGATTTGGGCGTATCGGAAGGTTAGTTTTCCGTCAGTTACTAAATACTCCCGGCGTAGAAGTAGTAAAAATTAACGACCTTACAGACAACGCTACATTAGCTTATTTGTTAAAGTACGACTCCGTTCACGGAAAATTTAACGGAACAGTTACCTCTGACGAAAGCAGTATCACCGTAAACGGAGTTAAAATTCTATGCTCTTCCGAAAAAGACCCACTAGCCCTCAATTGGGGTGCAGAGAATGTGGACATCGTAGTAGAATCTACTGGTAAATTCACTGACCGTGTGGGTGCTGACCTTCACCTACAAGCAGGTGCAAAGAAAGTGATTATCAGTGCGCCTGCAAAAGGAGAAGATGCTACCATCGTTTTAGGTGTAAATGATGAAGTCCTAACTCCAGACATGAAAGTAGTATCCAATGCTTCTTGTACCACTAACTGCCTCGCCCCAATGGTAAAAATCCTTGACCAGCATTTTGGAGTAGAAAGCGGATACATGACTACCGTACACGCTTACACCGCTGACCAACGCCTTCAAGACGCGCCTCATAAAGACCACCGTCGTGCAAGAGCTGCTGCCGCAAGTATTGTCCCCACCACTACCGGCGCAGCTAAAGCGGTAGGGCTTGTACTCCCCCACCTCAAAGGAAAATTAGACGGATTCGCTGCTCGCGTACCCGTTATTGACGGCTCGCTCACAGACCTCACTGTAGTACTCAAAAAAGCTGCCACCAAAGAAGAAATCAATGCAGTAGTAAAAGCCGCAGCAGAAGGACCCCTTAAAGGCATTCTTGAATACTGCACCGACCCCATCGTATCGACAGATATTATCGGAAATAGCCATTCTTGTATCTTTGACTCCGCCTTAACTTCTTCCATGGGAAATCTCGCAAAAGTAGTTGGGTGGTACGACAATGAGTGGGGATACTCCGCAAGAGTTGTAGATTTAATCCTAAGGATGCACGCGTAAATAAATAAAATCTCATAAAAAAACGGTACAAAAGAATCTTCTTTTGTACCGTTTTTTTATGTCTCTCATTGCCTACAGAAATACCATAAAAACCACTCTAAGTAAAAACTAGGCACTATTTTTGATATTCCATTTATGAGAATAATTTTTGTTATATTATTCAAAACTAAAACCTCATTATCAAGCATTTAAATACAAAAAAGACAATTACAACAATTATTAAAATCTTTATCAATCATTTTTTAGAGACTAATTAATATAATTATTTACAGCATTCCAACTTTTATGAAAAAAGGAGTATCTTTCTCTAACAAGATTAATCATACCGAATCCTCTTTGCTTTCGGAGTGGGATACATCTTCACTATCAGTTATCCTCAACCATCTAGATTTTGCAATTATTATTACGGACAATCCGGTAGGAAGCCCCTTTATTAACCATCAAGGAATAAAGCTATTTAATTTTTCAAAAGAGAACCCACCCCAAGCGGATAAAGATTCCTTAATGAACCAAATAGCCCAATGCTTCAAGAACCCCGATTCTTTCACAGAATGGATTTATAACATTATCTCCTCCGCCTCTTCGGGCTTCCTAGCGGAAACTCAAAAAGAGATTATCCTTGAATGTAAATATATCCCTTTATTTGAGCAAGAGGTATTTAGTGGAAACATGTGGCAATTTATAGACGTAACCCACCAAAAAAAACATGAAAATGAGATTCGTGAAGCGCGCATTAAAGCCGAAAACTCTGTCAAGTCTAAGGAAGCTTTTCTTGCAAATATGAGTCACGAAATTAGAACTCCTATGAACGCCATCATCGGAATGGCAGGACTATTAGAAAAAACAAGACTGAACGGAAAGCAAAAATCATACCTTGAAGCCATACAAATATCCTCTGAACACCTACTCGCTATTATTAACGATATCTTGGACATGTCCAAAATTGAGGCAGGAAAACTCACCTTAGAAAACATCGGGTTTGATTTCCAAAAAGTAGTTACAGACTCTATACAATCCTTATCCTACCTTGCCGCCTCCAAGAGTGTTTCTCTCAACTATACGATTGACCCCGCTATTGATAAAATCCTAATCGGGGACCCCGTAAGATTAGAACAAATTTTTTTGAACCTTATTAGCAATGCCATTAAATTTACTAACGAAGGGTTTGTGGAAGTAAACTGCACCTTAATCTCACAAAACGAAGGAATAAACTGTGTGGATTGTAGCATAAGCGATACCGGTATCGGAATTGATAAGGACAAATTATCCATTATTTTCGAAAGTTTTTCTCAAGAAGACACAAGCACAACACGCCGTTTTGGAGGTACAGGATTAGGACTAAGCATTACAAAACAATTAGTAGAAAGAATGAACGGCAGTATCCGCGTAGAAAGCGAAAAAGACAAAGGTACCACTTTCTGTTTTCGGATTTCTTTTCCGGCAGGATCCCTTAAAGATATTCCCGAAAAAAGCACTCTTAAACCGGAATATATGAGTTTAGGTGGAGTTCGTGTATTGATGGTAGAAGACAATAAGTGGAATCAAATTTTGGCAACTGCAATTCTTGAAAATTGGCAAATGGAAGTTCATATCGCGCAAAATGGATACGAGGCAATCAATATGCTTAGTGCTACCTCCTATGATATTGTAATCATGGATATACAAATGCCTAAAATGGGAGGGATTGAAGCAGCACGCGTTATTCGTGAAGAGCTAAAATCTAATATTCCGATTATTGCCCTCACCGCAAATGCCATCAAAGGGGACAAAGAAAGGTTTCTTGATGCAGGAATGAATGCTTACCTTACTAAACCCTTTAACGAAAATTTGTTGTTTACTACCTTATCTGAACTATTAGGGAACCCTGACACTCAATTAAAGTTAAAAGAAGAAAAAAGGTTAGTAGAAAGAAATACAATTCCCTCCAAAGAGCTGACCGTCTCAATGCTTGCCAAACCCTTATACAGTCTTATAAAATTAAAGGAACATGCACACGGCAATGAGCGATTTGTTCGCAAAATGTTACGTCTCTTCATAGAACAAACCCCAGAAGCTATTCATGAAATGGCAGAAAATGCCAAGTCCGGAAACTTTTCACGTATTCGCGCTATTTCCCATCAGATAAAGCCCTCCATTGACCTATTGTCCATAGAACAAATGCAAACCGAAATCCGCTTAATAGAGAAATACGCAGAGTCTCAAATCAATATTAACGAAATTACTGCCCTCATCGAGAAAACCAAACAAGTAATCCGCCTTGTAGTAGCAGAACTTGAAACCGAGCTTGGAAAGGAAGCCCTACTTTAATCAACGTCTTAGATATAAGGCTTGACTATAAGAAAATTGCTTACCTTTGTCCCAAAAACCAAATGAAAGCAATCAAATTTATATCCCCAGCGGAAGCGGTAGGGCTTGTTCAAAGCAACCAAAGAGTCTTTATACAAGGGGGGGCAGCTACCCCGCGTGTTTTAGTTGATGCCTTAGTTTCCCGCTCCTCCGAACTACGAAATGTAGAAATCTGTCACCTTCATACTGAGGGAGAAATAAAATACGCATATCCAGAATACGAAAATTCCTTCCAAATCAACAGTTTTTTTATCGGTGCGAACCTACGCCCCTATATCGGAAAATCATTAGCACAATATGTACCTATATTCCTAAGCGAAATCCCCTCTCTCTTTCGTAAAAAAATTTTGCCAATTGATGTAGCATTCATTCAGGTATCTCCCCCTGACAAACACGGATTCTGCTCGTTGGGAGTTTCCATAGACGTTACCCGCGCCGCAGTAGATACTGCCTGCATCGTCATCGCACAAGTAAACCCCAAAATGCCCCGCTCACATGGAGAGGGAATGATTCATATCCATGCTATTCAAGCCTTAGTTTATGGAGATTGTCCTATATATGAGCATGATTTTGGCGTCCCCTCTTCTATAGAGGCGGCTATTGGAAAGCATATTGCAGGCATCATGGAAGACGGAGCATGCCTCCAAATGGGAATAGGCGGAATCCCCAACGCAGTATTACAATACCTTGACGGTTTTAAAAATTTGGGAATACAGACAGAGATGTTCTCCGATGGAATAATCCCCTTGGTAGAAAAAGGGATAATCAACGGCAGTAAAAAAACAATTTATCCCGGAAAAATCGTATCTTCCTTTGCTATGGGTAGCAGAAAACTTTATGATTTTATAGACGATAACCCAATGGTTGCCATGCTCGATGTGTCTTTTGTAAATGACCCAAGTATCCTGAGTAAAAATGATAAGGTTACCGCCATCAATAGTGCCATAGAAGTAGACCTTACTGGACAAGTATGCGCAGACAGTATCGGCTCGCGTATGTATTCGGGGGTAGGTGGGCAAATGGACTTTATGAGGGGCGCAGCACTTTCAGAAAGAGGAAAACCCATCATCGCGCTGCCCTCTGAAACCTCAAGAAGGGAATCAAAAATTGTACCTATGCTAAAATCTGGCGCAGGAGTGGTAACCACTCGCGCTCACGTTCACTACATAGTTACTGAATTTGGCGTTGCAGACCTCTATGGGAAAAATTTGGCACAAAGAGCCAAGGCACTTATTCAAATTGCGCACCCCGCCCACCGCGAAAACTTGGAGAGAGAAGCATTCTCTATTTTTGGAAGAGGGTGGTAACCGACAGAGTACCTCTAAGACGACAGCAAAGTAATATATACTCTATTAAAATACAACAACAAAAACAGCGTATTTCCCTT
>CAUJFT010000402.1 GCA_963169475.1 Bacteroidota bacterium
TATCTTCTTTATCAAATACTGCTTGGCTTTCCTTCATAGATGAAGGACTTTCGGGAAGATTTACCGAAGCAATAACCAGAGATTCTCTATGTTTATCTCTTTGATTTGAGGGAAATGAAATAGGCAAATTTTCCTGATTAATACCTTGTTTTTCAGTTATTTGTTTATGGTTACCTTTGCGTTTTGTTTTCTCTTTAACGGTGTGATACTCATAGGGTAGATGTATTTGGGAAGAAGCAGAAATGGCAGAACTACCCTCAACCTCTTGTGGTTTTACATAGGGCTTTATTATTTCTTTTTCGGGAGAGGAAACAATCTTTGGTAATATTTCAGGGCTTCCCTTTTGCTTTATGGGATAAAAATAAATAAAAGCGATGATAAATGAAGCGGCAACTCCTATGAGATAGCCTATTCTTTTACGATGAAAAGGGGGGTAGCTCTGCCTATAATCTGAATGAAGTCGAGGTGAAAATTTCTCCCATGCTTTTTCTTCGTATTCCGGCTCAAAATCAAGCACTTTCTTACGGAGTTTATTATCAAAATTTTCTGTACTCATTTTTATGTTTTTTATTCGGATACATTATTGTATAAATATCTAATCTTGGGATTAATGGCGATTAATCTTGTTTTAAGTTTTGCTCTTGCAATAGATAGGTTAGATTTTGAAGTCCCCTCCGAAATACCCAATAACTCTCCAATTTCTCTATGATTATATCCTTCTATTACGTATAATAGGAATACAGTTCTATAAGATACCGGTAAGTTTCCTATTTCTCTTAAAATTTCCTCTGCCGAAAGAGTATCTACTATATCATCTTCAAAAGGTACATCAAACGTTTCGTTCAGCGGAATTGTATCTTTATACTTTTGGTTTTTTCGGATATGGTCAATTGCAGTGCGTACCATGATGGTCTTTATCCATGCCCTAAAAAGATTAGATGGGTCATATTGATGAAGATTTTGGAATATTTTCAGAAACCCACTATTCAAAACCTCCTCCGTTTCTTTCTTATCTGGACAGTAGCGCATACAAATACTTTTTGCATAGCCATAATACAATTTAAAAAGCTGTTTTTGAGCATCTGGACGGTTTTCCAAACACCCGCTCAAGATAGCTCCCAGCGATCGCTCATTACTACTATTAAAATTGTCCCGATTCAAAGCAAATAATTTTCTACCTTATCCATTTGTAATAGACGTATCTTAAGCCCAAATAGTGGGGTATTGCTTCAAAAAATATTTTTCAGGTTAAGCAGAACTCTGATTAGCCTAAACAAATCAAAAATTATCAGAATGATGCAAGAAGCCATTCATTTCTCTTTTACCCACCTCAATTCTTAGTGAAATAAAGGCATTTATCTTGCGTATTAAAAAAAGCATATAACATTGTTTTTTACTACCTTTGTACGATTATGGTAAAGGCATAGTGCTTCTTTCTCTCATAGCATGTAAAGCAATGCTTTCGTTCTATGTCCTCTATCATAATTTTCTTACGTGCAAATATATTTTACCTAAGCCAAATGACCATTCACGAGCGGATAGACCAATACCTCAATGACCGTTTTTCTTCCGGAGAAAAAGAAAAAATCGAAAAACTGGCAGACGAAATTCTTCGTAGTGGGGTTAGCATAGCAGAAGTAGAGTCAATGTTAAGAAGTGGTTACGCACATTATCCTGATATGAGCCAGAGCAAGGGGCAGATTATTCAGAAACAAATGACCTGCGACTACACAGGAATACGTTTTCATTACTTCTTATATATTCCCGAAAATTATCATCTTTCGGTTCAGCATTCGCTTACGATTGTCGCACATGGAGGGAATAATGCTATGTCGCCTTCGGAAGCCAATCAAACCGCCTTTGACTATATTCAAGCCTATCTCCCGATGGGCATTCAAGGCGGGCATATTTTAGCTGCGCCAGCAAGTACTTTTGGGTGGGGGGCGATTGGTACAGGAAATGTGTTTTCTCTCATATCAAGACTCGTGCGTAGGCTGCACATTCACCCTGATAAAATCCATCTGACCGGTCAGTCTATGGGCGGGCATTTGGCTTATCGTATGGCGATGTGGTTTTCTGACCGCTTTGGCGCACTCTCACCCCATAGCGGCGGGTATGATTATGTTACCCAAGAAACTATCCGTAATCTGGTAGATGCCAAAGCCTATTGCGTTTTTGGGGAATATGAACCCTACGGCATTAACGAAGCAAATCATATCAATGCAAAATGGTTGAAGGCACATCGTCAAGAAAATTGGGTTTTTGTAGAAAAAAAAAGCGGCGGACATGCTATCTATCCCGATGAGTTCCCGAATATTCTCCACTTTTTTAGTCAGTTCCCTCGGAATCTTTACCCGTCCTCTGTAAATATTAAAATAAAAGGGAAAATGAAGTTTGAGGGAGAAGGACACCCTAATTGGGGTACTCAAAAAATCATGCCCCTACCCGGACGCAGTTTTTATTCAGACTCCCGATACTGGATTCGGATTGTCGAAGGAGATTTTTCCGGTCAGTGGATAGAGTTACAAGCAACCATCGGGCAGAACAATCATATTCAAATCCAAACAAAAAATATTACTAAATTGGAGATAATGCTTCACCCCAAAATGCTAAATGCAGTGCTTCCCGTTACGATAATCATTAATGGTAAAATTCGAAAACAAGAAACCATAAAAACAACTCTTCCTCAACTACTTTCCATAGTAAAACAATGGGACGATAGAGGCAGAATTTTTTACACAAAATGGGCATTTGATATATAATTTCAACTACGATACAAATAGCATATTAGACACAGTTTTTTAGGAAAGGTATTTTGGGCATTACCCTTTTCTTGAGTCTATCCAAGTGCTAAATAATCTTGAACTTCACCCTATCATTGTCCTTTTTTCTACACGGAAGTGTAGCGATATTTTACCCCTTTACTCCTCATTCCTACACGAAAAGAAGAAACTATTACACACATGCTTATCTAAATACTCTTTCTTTCCGACCTTTATAATAAAATCAAATTATCTTACTATTTTAATAAACAAAAAGCCATGAAAACGACGCATTCTTTTTTATTTCTGATAGGTATTTTATTCCTACTTAGCGGGTGTAGTAGCACATTGAGATACACTTCTGAAGACGCTCCTCCGCGTTTTGACAGCCATCAAAAGATAGCGATACTTCCTGTAGAACTTGTACTTAAAGGAAAAGATTATCCTGAAGATTGGGAGCAAGATAAAATTACAAAATTTGAAGCAGAACAATGCAGTATCTATCAGCTGCTTTTATACCAAGCACTAATGAGGCATTATCGAACAACGGCAGGTATCAAGATTCAGTCAATAGATAAAACAATGGAAATATTGACAGAAAAACGTTTTGAAGTAAAAGATATTTGGAACGAAGACTCTTACAAGCTGGCTCAACTCCTTGGGGTAGATGCAGTGGTAAGGACTAAAATCGAACAAGTAAGGTATTTATCCGACCGCCAAGCAATGAGCGTTGCGGCAGCAACAAACAGCATGATTTGGGGTATTCCTCCCTATGCCTATCCTTACGGAGGAGTTTCCCCTAGCACAGCAACGCTTCGTACCACTTGTGCAATCATAGATGGAAATGACGGCAAGGTATTGTGGAAAATGGGAGTCAAGCGAGATACGCAATGGAATAACCCTCCCAAGGAGGTTGCATTGAATATTTTCCATAAATTAGCACGAAACTTTCCCTATAAACCCTAATACATCTCTCTTTGTGGGTATGATACTGTCATGTTTATACCTGACAATTTGTCTCCAAATTAGAAATGGCAAATTTTTTGTGAAAATATCAAAATATTTTGCGAAATTTGTATAATAGTTTCACAAATGTGCCTTTTTTTTATTTCAACATTTTAAAAAAAAAATCTTACAATGATTCATCCAAATGAATTTCAGAAATATGCAACCAAGCATTTGGGGATAAATAGCTTAGTAATGCATGATTACGTAAACCACGTAAATGATATTTATGGCATGACCCCGAATATCGTAGAAGAACGTAAAATGAATGCCGCAATTTTAGACGTATTTTCCCGTTTGATGATGGATAGAATCATCTTTTTGGGTACCGGAATTGATGATTATGTAGCTAATATCATTACGGCTCAACTATTATTCCTGCAATCTACCGACGCTTCTAAGGATGTTCACATGTATATCAACTCTCCGGGCGGGTCAGTATATGCGGGGCTTGGTATTTATGATACTATGCAGCTAGTAAGTCCTGACGTATCCACGATATGCACAGGAATGGCGGCTTCTATGGGAGCAGTTTTACATTGCGCAGGTGCAAAGGGCAAACGTTCGGCTTTGTACCATTCGCGAATTATGATACATCAACCTTTGGGGGGAGCAAGAGGACAAGCTTCTGACATAGAAATTGTACATAATGAGATTCAGAAACTGAAAAAAGAGCTTTATCAGATTATCGCTTTCCACACCGGGCAAACCTACGAAAAAATATGGGAGGACTCTGACCGCGATTGCTGGATGCGCGCCGAAGAAGCCAAAGCCTACGGTTTAGTAGATGAGGTGCTTGTAAGCAAAACAAGAGGTGCGTATAATCAAAATCAATAATTTTTTACCGATACAATATCTAACGAATACTTCCTCGAGGCAATACACCTCGAGGGTTTTCTGCTTCTCATAAAAAAGAAAAACTAAGAATCCATTTCGTTTTTCCTGAAAATATATAAATTTGCGCTAAATATTATAAAAAAGAATCTTTCACTAAATAATGGCAAAATCAATATCCTGTTCTTTTTGCGGGAGAGGTCGGGCGGAAGTAAAGGTACTCCTATCCGGATTAGGCAGCACCCATATCTGCGACGAGTGTATAAAGCAAGCTAAATCCGTAATTGATGAGGCTGCCTCCGAGCAAAACGCTTTGGGTTCTCCGCTTAGCAATATCCCCAAACCCAAAGAAATCAAGAAACACTTAGATAAATATATAATCGGGCAAGATGAAGCGAAAAAAGTGATTTCGGTAGCGGTATATAACCACTACAAAAGGCTTCAAAATGTAGAGGGGGGAGATACGGAGGTCGAAATAGACAAAAGCAATATTCTCTTAGTGGGTCAAACCGGTACGGGCAAGACCCTGATTGCAAAGACAATTGCAAAAATCCTCAATGTCCCGTTTTGTATCGCAGATGCAACCGTGCTTACAGAAGCCGGATATGTAGGAGAAGATGTAGAAAGCGTACTTGTGCGTTTGCTTCAAGAGGCAAATTATGATGTGCAACAAGCCCAAAAGGGTATTGTTTATATAGATGAGATAGATAAAATTTCTCGAAAATCTGATAATCCCTCTATTACAAGAGACGTGAGCGGGGAGGGCGTTCAACAAGCATTGCTTAAACTTCTTGAAGGAACAGTAGCCAATGTTCCACCCAAAGGAGGAAGGAAACACCCCGAACAAAGCATGGTTCAAATCGATACAAAAAATATTCTTTTCATTTGTGGAGGGGCTTTTGAGGGAATAGATACCATTATTTCCCGAAGAATTGCTACCCAATCTATTGGCTTTTCTTCAAAAAACGGAGAGGCAGCCCAAAAAGAGAATATCTATCGGTTCGTTCAACCCATAGATTTACGTAAATACGGACTTATCCCCGAAATTATTGGTCGCTTACCGGTTATCACATTCTTAGACCCACTAGACAAAAAAGCACTTAGAAATATCCTGACAGAGCCTAAGAATGCCATTATTCGTCAGTTTATCAAAATGCTTGAATTAGACGGAGTTAATCTTGAATTTGAAGATAAAGTATTAGACCTAGTAGTGGATAAAGCAGAGGAATTAAAGTTAGGTGCGCGCGGGTTAAGAGGAATCCTTGAAACTATCATGCTAAACCTGATGTATGAAATCCCTGATTCAGACAAAAAGGATTTTATTGTTACAGAGGATTATGCTAAAACACAATTAGAAAAATTATTGCCGCGATAATTCATAAACCTAAGACAACATGCAAGTAATTAATACGGTTTGTATATTCTGTGGAGCAAACTCCGGAAGTAATCCGGTCTATACAGAAACTGCCGAAAAGGTAGGAAAAATGCTTTCCGCGCATCATATCCGATTAGTATATGGAGGGGGAAAAGTAGGATTGATGGGAAAAACAGCAGACGCCGCACTTCAAAACCAAGGCTATGTCATTGGAGTGATTCCTTTTTTTCTGGGGCATAAGGAAGTAGCGCATGACGGTGTACAAGAATTAATAAGCCTAAGCAGTATGCACGAACGCAAATACCGAATGTATGAATTATCAGATGCCTTTATGGCACTCCCCGGTGGATACGGAACCTTAGATGAGTTATTTGAAATTATTACTTGGGCGCAACTTGGGCTGCATAAAAAACCCATAGGAGTGCTAAACGTAAACGGCTATTTTAATGCTCTCATTCAAATGACAGATAATATGGTGGCAGAAGGATTTATTAAACCCGAATTAAGAGAGCTGTTAATCGTAGAGGAAGACCCCGAAGCCCTCCTCCAAAAAATGAGGGTATATGTTGGACCGGAAACGGAAAAATGGATGAATAAATCGTTTGAGGTGTAACAATACTCACTAGGTAGGGCATATTTGGTCAAAAAATACTCCCTACCTCTTTTTTGATAATAATATTAGTACTTAAAAGCAATTTATTTAGTGCTATATTCTTAATTAAGCAGTGAATAAGTACTTACTGGTAAAAAAAATTAATAAAATAAAATTGAATAAGGTTATTGATTATCAAATATTTGCCTAAAAAATATTGTATTGTTTTTTTACCCACTCATACTTAGTAAATCTGGTCAAGCAATTTCAGGAAACCACACTTATAACTACTTATATATCCCTCAACAATGGGTTGGGTCTAACCAAGCGTTTACAACCGTTTTAATTCATTTATTTTCAAAAATATACCTGACTCCCATCGCTGTGATTTTTAGCCTGATGAGGAATATTTCGTCTGATATTTGCTTGTTTAAACACAATAAATTATATCTTTTTACAAAATATACAAGCGTCGTAAAAGCATTTCATTAATCCTATGAAAACCTACTTATTTCAACTTAAGGCGATTTAGCTCATGTCTCCCATACCCTACAGAATCCGCTTGTTCAAATCGGTTGTGGGCGATAAGTTTTCCTTTTGCGTTATAGAAAAATACAACGGGTTGCGCCTCATAGATTATTTTTTGCATACTATCTGAAAGTGTACGAAACATTACGGGGTCTTTGGTTGTACGAATTTGGTCTATGAGTTTGTCGGTTTGAGTAGTTCCAAATCCGCAGAAATTCCCCTTTTGTCCCCAATTTTCCGTATGCCATTGTTGTTTGAAGTCATAAACTGCTGCCGGAGGGCTTGTCGAAACAAAAGCCGCTTCAAAGTCATGCTGAAACAGTTTATCTTGGAGCACCGCTTGCTCAACCGGCTCCGGAATGCAAAGGATTCCGGATTTTTTCATTTCAGTAACGATTCTTTCTGTCATAGAAGCAAGTGTTCGGTTATTTTTTAGAAAAATTAGAGAAAAACTTAGCTTTTCTTTCTTCCCGTTGATTACTTTATCTAGGATACCATCTCCATCTGAATCCTTCCACCCATCAGATTTTAGCAGAGAGTCTGCAATTGTCGGTGAAAAAGGCAAAGGAGATAGCTTATGGTTATATTGTTTAGAAGAAAGTGGGACCGGCGAAGCAATTCTTGTTGCAAATCCTTCAAGATAAAGGTTAATCATTTCCTCAATCGGGCAAAGGTAAGCAATGGCTTGACGAACAGCTTTACTGTCTGTGATTTTTTTGTGCTTTATTCCGTCCGGCTTCATATTAAAAAACATAGAAGCTATCACATTGCGATTTCCTGTGTAGAAATTATAGTTCTGCTTTACGGCAGGATTTTCCATAAGCCTTCTAAATACCGCCGAACTAAGGTCAGCCGACACATCTAATGCTCCATTAATAAAGGCTTGTTCGTAAGCGGCTTCTTCTTTCAATACTTTGAAAACGATAGTATCAGGAAATTGCTCATATTGCGCGCCTTGTTTTCCCTTAGCCCAATAGTTCTCTTTTTTTTTGAGCGTAATCGCTTTCCCTGCCTCAAAAGCTACTAATTCATAAGGACCAAGTCCTTTTACAAAAGCTGGATTTCTGCCGTATTTAATATCTTTGGTTAGGTCTGCAAAAGATTTTATTTTGGTATCATTCTCAAAAGCAGCAGCATCTTTTCCTAAAAAATCTGTAATTGAATAGTTAGCGAGGACATTCTCCGGGTCATATATTTTCGAATTTAGTATAGGGAAATTAGTAAAATAATAATCATTAGAAATATAATATTGTTTCATTGAAACGCTGAACTTACGAGGGTTATCAGGATTTTCTTTAAAATCTTGTATGTATTCCATAAATATAGGGGCTTGGCTTTCAGTAAGCGGACACAAAACATATTTTAGGGAAAATAGCACGTCTTTTGCCGTTACAGGACTTCCATCTTCCCATTTTGCATCTGGGTGGATAGAAACGGCATACGTCATACCATCTTCAGAAACTGCTAACTCATGCGCCGCTAAAATAGGAAAAATCTCACCTTGTGCGTTATTTCCATAGACAGACTGATGGATTAACGCCCGAATATCCATACGAACACCCGTTGCCGTTTTGAGAGGACCGAGATGCTCCGGGTCTGATAAAATATGAAAAACTACTTTATTAGATTTTGCTGGTCCTCCCCCTAATCCACAACCCTGAACCACAAAAAACAAAAGCAGACTGAACACAACTTGAATAAAAAAAATAACAATTTGTAGTATCTTCATAATACCATTGGATATTTATCGGTTTGCTCACAAATTTCAGAATTATTTCGGAAACTACCAAACTTGTACAAATACTTAGGTGATATATGTTACAGCGGGAAATTCGTCAAATCTCTCCCCTTTGATTGTAGGGTTACAGGAATTATTTAGTAGAAGGTTTGTATAGGTTTTGTAATAGACGAAGGCTCAACGAGTACTATTTGGGTTTAGTTTTATTTTATGCTCCAATTACCCCTACACTAATTACGAATTACCTTGGAGAGATGATTCAAGAATCATATTATTAATGATTATAATTAAGCATAGAATCCTAATAGCCTTGATATATATTCGTATTATTTCTATTAAATTTGCCCCAAATTTATGCACAGATGAAAAAGAAACCTTACGACACCCTGATGATTGTAGCCGATAAGCTAATTAGCGGAGAGCTTACAGAAGAATTATTTGCTTGCGACCTTTCTCGTTGTAAAGGAGCTTGCTGCGTACAAGGCGATTTTGGCGCGCCCTTAGAAAAAAGTGAATTGCAAATATTGGATGATATTTACCCGGAGGTAGAGCCGTATTTGAGAGAAGAGGGAAAATTGGCAATCATAGAGCAAGGGACTTCTGTGTATGATATAACCGCTAATTATTCTACTCCTTTGGTAAACGGTAGAGAATGTGCCTATGTGGTATTTGGAGAAAACAAAGTGGCTCTATGTGGAATTGAGCAGGCGTTTTTTGACGGAAAAATCACCTTTCAAAAGCCGATTTCATGCCATTTATACCCTGTAAGGGTCAAAAAAAGCAAGCAGATGGAAGCCCTGAATTATGACCGGTGGGACGTGTGTAGTGCTGCTTGTACAAGAGGAAAAGAAGAGGGGATTAAGGTATATGAATTTGTAAAAGAAGCACTAATTAGAAAATACGGAGCAGAGTTTTATGCAGAATTAGACGCATTGGTAAAATCAAAGATGTCATCATAAATAAATCTATCGCCTAATTTGTCTATTTGATATACACGCTATAGAATCATAACTTTTTAATCCATCTATTTATGAAAAAAATATCTATTATTGGAGGAGGGATAGCCGGGCTAACGGCAGCTAATGCCCTAAAAAGAGCGGGGTTTTATCCGGAAGTATTTGAAGCAGCTCCTGAAATCAAAGCCGTTGGCGCGGGGATTGTATTAGCTGCTAATGCGATGAAAGCCTTAAACCACATCGGGTTAGAGGCAGAAGCGATAAAAAGAGGAAAATTAGTTCCACAATTTACCATTTACGATGTAGCAGGGAGGGCAATTATGAGAACCGATAGCACTTCTATCGCAAAGCAATACGGGAATGATAATTTTGCGATTCATAGAGCCGACCTACATGACTTATTATTGAGCTTTGCTCATGATATTCCTATTTTTACCCGACATCAAGCAATAGATTTTATTCCTAAGCCCCATTCTGTTGTCATACATTTTAAAGATGGTACTCAACATGAAACTGACTATCTCATCGTTGCGGACGGGATACATTCGGCTATTCGTCAGAAATTAATCCCAGACGCAAAACCGCGATACGCTGGATATACTTGCTGGAGGGCAGTAATCGAAGCCCCTTCTCTCCCAATCGAGGAATCCTCCGAAACGTGGGGGAGTGGGCGACGCTTTGGGATAGTACCTATTGGGAATAACAAAATTTATTGGTTTGCGTGTATGAATGCGTCGGAAGGAGATGCTACCATCAAACGATATACTATTGATAATTTGAGAGAATATTTCAAGGATTTCCACACGGAGGTTACGGAAGTCTTATGGGCAACGCAAAACACCCCTTTGATTCATAATGACCTTTATGACCTCAAACCTTTATCACGTTTTGCGTTTGGTTCTTTGCTTTTTATCGGAGATGCAGCGCACGCTACCACTCCCAACCTTGGTCAGGGTGCATGTCAAGCAATAGAAGACGGGGTAATCCTTGCGGAGATGCTTCTCAAAAACACGAATGATATACCTACTGCCTTCAAAAAATTTGAGGAGAGGAGATTGGATAGAACCCGCTATATTATACAAACCTCCCGCCAACTTGGCGCACTCGCCCAACTCTCTCACCCGCTACTTGCCTACCTCCGAAATGGAATATTGAGAAGCCTGCCGGAGTCCTCCAAACGGAAGCAGTTTCGCAAACTTTTTGAAGTTAATTTTGAGTAAGTATTTTATCCTCCTGCTACTTTGTACTTCCTAAGTTTTTCCAATAGTAAATAAAAATCTTCGGGATATTCACTATCGAAGGAGAGCCGATATCCAGAAGCGGGGTGTTCAAACGCAAGCGTTTTAGCGTGAAGTGCCTGCCGCTGCATAATTTCAAGGATATTTTGCACCATCTGCCTGATTTTTTGGCTTTGCTGAACATTACCGGAGGGCTTATCTCCTCCATAAAAGCTATCTCCAACCAATGTGTGTCCGATATGTTTGAGGTGTACCCTAATTTGATGGGTTCGTCCGGTTTCGAGTTTACATTCGATGAGCGTAGCGATACCAAAGCGTTCCAATACCCGATAATGCGTAACGGCATGTTTCCCTTGAGAACCGTCTTCATAAACCATAAAAATCTTTCGGTCGCGGATACTTCTACCAATATTGCCTATAATAGTCCCACCCTCTGCTTTAAGGTCTCCCCATACCAAAGCATGGTATAGGCGGCCGGTAGTTCTGTCAAAAAACTGCTTACAGAGCGAGGTCATCGCCGGTTCGGTTTTAGCAATAATTAATAAGCCACTTGTTCCCTTATCTATTCTGTGCACAAGCCCGGGTCGCGGATATTCTTGGGGTAGGAGAGGCGGAGGCAATTGTTTAAAATGCCAAAGTAGCGCGTGTACTAAGGTTCCGGAATAATGCCCTAGACTTGGGTGTACCACCATACTTGCCGTTTTATTAACGAGAAGTACCTCCTTGTCTTCATAGATAATTTCAATAGGAATATCTTCCGCTTGAAGCTCGGGCGGGGGCGGAAACGGAAGCATAATCTGTATCTTATCATCGGGCTTAACCTTATAGGAGCATTTAACCGCTTTTCCGTTCACAATGAGGCAGCCGGCATCAGCCGCATTCTGGATTTTGGTACGGGAGATATTGGGTTTAAAGTTTACCAAAAACTTATCCACCCGCATTTGCCCTTGTCCCTTAGCTGCTGTTATGCTATAATGCTCAAAAAGGGAGTCCTCTTCTTGTGTTTCTTCCGGCAATAGATAATCGTCCTCTTCTGTATTCATATTCATTGTAGAGAAATCGTTCAATCGTGGAATAATCAGGGATTAATCTGATTGTACGGTTTGGATAATAGTGCGGTTAAGTAGAGAACGCCCCAATGTAATTTCATCAGTATATTCAAGGTCTAATCCGATAGGAATCCCTCTTGCAATGCTAGAGATTCTAACCGCCGTACCCGTGAGTTTTTTGGAAATATAAAAAGCGGTAGTATCTCCTTCAATACTAGCACTAAATGCAAAAATTACTTCCTTACAGTCAGACTCCTTTACTTTCTCTATCAAGGAATCAATATTTAATTGGGAAGGAGCCACCCCCATAAGTGGATTAATAATTCCGCCTAATACATGATATACTCCATTGAATTGATTCGTGCTTTCAATTGCAATCACGTCTTTTATATCCTCTACTACGCATATTGTCTGGGAATCTCTCCTTGGATTTATACAAATATTACACAAATCACTGTCCGAGATATTATGACAATTTTTACAGTATTTTACTTCCTTGCGAAGTGCAATAAGTGCCTCTCCCAAACCTACTGCATTTTCTATGGGCTGTTTAAGGATATGTAGTGCGAGCCTCATCGCCGTTTTCTTCCCGATTCCCGGTAAGGCAGCAAGTTCGTTAATCGCTTTCTCAATAACTTTAGAAGGATAGTTCATAAATATTCCTAGAGGGACAAAAATATAGTTTTTGGGGCTTTCGTGTAATCATTTTTTCCTAAAAGTGCCGAAAACCTTGAGCTATAATTGGCGTGATTTGCGTAGGAGAAATTACAATATTAAGCGCGCCTTCCTCTGGCGTAACGTGTCCGATAATCGTTACCCCTTCCATACCTTTTATTTTTTGAAAATCTCCTATGTCAATAGTAAACAGCATTTCATAATCCTCTCCTCCATTAAGCGCGAAAGTGGTAGGAGAAATATCAAATTCTTCGGCTACGTTTACGGTCTGATAATCAATAGGGAGCTTATCCGCATAAATGGTTACGCCGCATTTGCTCTGCCCGCAGAGGTGATGTAGCTCATTGGCAAGCCCGTCACTAATATCAATCATAGCCGTTGGCTTTATTCCCAGATTTTTAAACGCTTGGAGTAGTGCCGGCTTATTTTCGGGTTTGAGCTGCCGGCTTACTACATAATCATAATGAAGCAATTCCGGTTGAAGGTCGGGATTAGCCAGAAATGTCTTTTTTTCCCTTTCTAAAACAAGAAACCCCGCGTATGCTCCTCCCAAATCCCCTGTTACACAAACCAAATCATTAGGTTTTGCGCCATTACGGTAAGTAATATCGTCTGCTTCTGCTGTTCCGTAGGCTGTTATTGAAATAATGAGTCCCTGACGCGAACTACTTGTATCTCCTCCGAGTAGCTCTATCCCATAGCGGCTACATGCTGCCCGAATCCCGTCATAAAGTTCTTCTATCGCTTCTACAGGAAAACGATTACTAAACGCAATGCCTACTGTAATTCCATAAGGAACGGCATTCATGGCAAAAATATCACTTAGGTTTACCACCACCGCCTTGTATCCAAGATGCTTTAACGGCACATAAGCAAGGTCAAAGTGGATTCCTTCGAGTAACAAATCGGTAGAAAAAACACTCACGCTTCCCTTTTCTGCTCTGACTACTGCCGCATCATCTCCTACCCGTTTTAATACTCCCTCATAAAAAACGGGAAAGCCCTTAGTGATATGCTCAATGAGTTTAAATTCTCCGTACTGAGATATAGGTGTCATTTGTTTATATCTTATATCAAAATTTCTACAAAGATACGCTGATTTTATGGATAAGCAAAACCTACATTTTGTAGGCACATTGAGTAATTTTTTTTATTATTTCAAAAAAAAATACTTATTTTACCACTAAATGATGTATGGGTTTACAATGAAAAGATTAATTGGGCAATTTCACAAAAGGGATTATTTCGGTGTGTCAAAATCAGGAACGGGTATAGCACTCGTGCTAATTATATTGTTTGTCGGGTGTAAGCCCCAAGAGAAAGAACCCATTCCGTCTCCTGTCTTATCCTTTAGCCAATTGTCAGACAAGTTTTATCACGAATTTAATTTAGACTCCTCCTTTTACTACAATGAGAAATGCCTTAAAGAATCCTCTCACTTAGATATAAAAGAAAAAATAGAACGCCTCAACCTTCATATTCGGCTTGCGAAATTACAAGGGCAAGACTCTCTGTGTATAGCTTTATCCGATTCTGTTTGGCATTATTTGGAGACACTAAAAGATACCACCTCTCTACGATATATTACTTGGCTAAATGGAATGGGGGCAAACTACCTCTCAACTCACCCCGACACCGCTCGATATTTTTTAAAAAAATCCATTTCTCTAAACGAAAATACCGTTAGAGACCCGGAGCAGCGAATGCGGAGCTATCGTTCGTTAGCATTTCTTTCAGTACTTGAAGGAGATTACGCAGAAGCGTTGCCTTTATTCCGAAAAAATGATACAATTGCTAAAACTTGGGAAGAGATTCCTCCTTATTTCTTTGCCCAAGTCTATAACGACTTAGGGTACTTCTACATTATACAAACGAACGAACAAGGAATTTATGAAGCCGCTCGATATTATGAAAAAGCCTATAATATCTTAACCCAAAATTTGCCGTCTCACCCCCAAATCATAGAAACCGGCTATACATTGAGCTATCACCAATTCCGAATGGGGAAGCACGCTAACGCACTATCTATACTTAGAAATATCCTGACGCTTTGTAGGCAAACCGGAAATGATAACCGCCAAATAGATGCCTATAAGCTCATGGGTAATGTCCTCCGCGAACAAGGAGAGACCGACCCTGCTATGGAAAGCCTGAAGGCGGCTTCTTATCTTTGCGAACAAAAAAAAGTCATAGACCCCTATGTTTACAATGACCTCGCCTTAGTGTATAGTGATAAAAAACAATACCCGGAAGCAATTTCTGAACTTAGAAAAACGCTCACAATGTATCAGCCTGACCAGCTTTTTGATATTGGAAGTGCCTATTACAATATCGGATGTTTTTATTATGATTTTCAAAAATATGATTCTGCGATTTTTTACCTAAAAAAAATCCCTGTTTTTCAAGAGCATAAAGATTATCCTTGGCTAAAATGCCAACAAAAATACATGCTTGGGCTTACTTATTCTCGACAGAATAAAATTTTAGACGCAAAAAAAGAACTACTCTTTGCCGAAAAACTCGCAGATTCTATTGGAATGAAGAAGGCTTGGCAGGCAGCCGAAATATATGGTGGTTTCACAGAATTGGCAAAAAAAGAAAACAAACTTGCAGAAGCTCTTGCTTTTAATCAGAAAGCCATACAAGCTCTTTCTTTTTTATTTTCAGAAAATGATATTACCAAAAATCCCGAATTGAGAGGGCTTGTTTCTCCCCGATATATGCTTAAATCTCTGATTATCAAAGCAGATTTATTAGAGGAACAATACCAGATTTCAGGGTCGGAAAAAGACTTGGAGTTATGCTTGAATACAAGAGAGCTTGCACAAGACTTGATTGATAGTATGCGGATTACATACAATACTTCCGGCTCTAAACTCTCATTGATGAATGAGTCTTTTTCTGTATATGAAAAAAGTATTCGCAATGCAGAAAGGCTTTACCAAAAGACACAAAACCATCTCTATATAGAAAAGGCTTTTCTTTTTGCGGAAAGAAGCAAAGCTACCCTCCTCTCCGAGTCGCTTCAAACCCATAAAGCCTCTACCCTTGCCGGCATACCCGATTCTGTACTAAATAAAGTTCAGACCATTCAGGCAGAAATAGGTTTTTTGGAAAACCTTAAATATACCACTAAGACACTAAACTCCGACTCTCTCCAAAATGTAATCACTAAAACGAGAGAAGAGTCTCAAAAAATCAAAGAGGCTATCAAGGCAGAGTATCCCGATTTTAGCCGTATCAACGGGCAGACTACATTAACAGACATTGGGCGGATTCAGAGAAAATTAGAGAAAGAGCATAGCGTAATGGTCGAGTTTTTTTTGGGAGACACGATTGGTTATATTTTTTGTCTGGAACCGAAGTCTATCAAGATGTATCCTTTTAAGATAGACAGCACTTTAACTAATCAAATCACTACTTTGAGGACACAACTTAGTGAACGTAAATTTATTAATGAACCCGAAAAATCATGGACAGACTTTATTTCTTCTGCATCGTTTATTTACAAACAATTGCTTGCGCCGGTTTTTTCTACCCCTCCTCCACGTATGACCATCATACCCGATGGCTTACTAGGGTATATTCCATTTGAAGTGTTGCTTACACAAGCTCCTTCTGTCTCCTCTTTAAATTATGGAGAATTGTCTTACCTCTTCGTTTCTACTCGCTTGACCTATGCCTATTCCGGAATGATATGGTCAGACGAACTTACCATTTCTCCTAAGAGCCTCAAGCCCTGTGTTTCATTTGCGCCCGTCTTTAAGGAAGATGCTACTCTTGCTACCCTTACCTATACGCGAGAGGAAGCCGAGTCGGTAGCAAAAAATACTGATGGCAATGTTTATTATGACGAAGCTGCTACGGAAACCCGCTTTAAGCAAGAAGCACCACAATACCGAATTATCCACTTGGCTACCCATGCCCTCATTAATGATGAAAATGTATTGGACCTAAAATTAGCCTTTGCACCGCAAAAGGAAGGGGATGACGGATTTTTGTATGTTTATGAATTGTTTGGTATGAGGCTTAATGCTCAACTTGCCGTACTAAGTGCCTGCAACACAGGATACGGAAAGCTACAGAGGGGAGAGGGCGTAATGAGCCTAGCAAGAGGATTTTCCCAAGCCGGAGTACCCTCTGTAGTCATGAGCCTATGGACAGCCCAAGATAAATCTACGGGGGCTCTTATGAATTATTTTTACCATGAACTTGCCGAAGAAAAAAGCAAAGATGAAGCACTTCGTCAAGCAAAGTTAGCCTACCTTTCTAACGCCTCTCCCCTTACTACCCACCCCTACTTCTGGGCAGCCTTTGTACTCACAGGGGACAATACCCCGATTCAGTTTTCATACCCCTTTTATGTAAAGATTACCTTTTTTCTTTTATTAGTCCTTGCCGCAGTCAGCCTATTTCTTCTTAGAAAAAAGTTTCCCTTTTTGCAAAAGTTTTTAAGTAAGGACAAAATAAATACCCCCTTATAGAATTTTATAAAAGACAAAGAAGCAAGCTCCTAAGATAGTAACAATAGAACGATTACCCCTTCTCCTTTGTAGTTTCGGAAAAGAAAGTCTCTCCTTGCTATCAAGTTTCATCAAAAAAATGAAAAACACAAAATACTTCTGTAGTTTAGATTATTTTGATTTACTAAAATTATATTCTGTTAGGATATTTTCGTTATCTTTGTAAAAAATAAGATAAAATGAAATATATTATTGCTTTTTTCTTGGTATTTATATCCGTTGCAGTTTTCTCCCAAATCAGAGAAAAGAAATCAGTAAAACAAACAGCTGCCTCTTCTCCAAAATTACCCGATGAAAGAAACACTACTATTACGCTCGAAAACAAAGTATTTGATTTCGGAAGAGTAACAGAGGGAGAATACGTTACCCATAGAGTTTGGATTTATAACACAGGTGTGAAAGATTTGATAATATCGGATATTTCTGCCCCTTGTATTTCGGCAGATTACCTATTTGCTCCCCTCAAATCTGGTACAAAAACCTATATAGACGTTACGTTCTCCACAAAGGGTAAGGTAGGGAAGCAGTATAGAGAGGTTTCTATCAATGGGAATATCGAAAACCCAGAACAAGCAATCATTTATATCAGTGGTATCGTAGAACCAAAGTAAAATCTATTGCCAAGCTGCATAATTATCCTAAACCAATGATAAAACATATCTTCAACGCAAATCTATTATCATATCATAATAATATGAAAATCTTGACCCTAATTTTTTTACTATTTGTAGCCTCTTCGTTTGTCAGAGGGCAGACAAGTACAAGAGGGGAGGGAGATACTCATACCCCTACCTTTTACCTTGACCACGTAGAATATGATTTTGGCAATATCACGGAGGGGGTCAAAGTAAAACATATTTTTAGCCTGACGAATAAAGGCTATGATGAAATCTACATTATGGACATAGAAACCGGCTGCAATTGTACCGCTTCTGACTACTCCCTTGAACCCATTGCAAAAGGAGAAAAGACCAATATTGTAGTAGAATTTGATTCTGACGGGAAAGTGGGGGCGCAGCTCAAAGAAATTGTGATTAAAACCGACAAAGGCGACTTGGTTTGTAAGATGTTTGGTACGGTTTTTCCCAAGAATAAGGACTATTAAGTATAAGTGAGTAAAAAAATAAGAAAACACTCATCAGCCAAAACATTGACTATTAATTATTTAATATTAAGTAGTTCTTAGTTTTTAATGATAAGTTCTTAGTCTCCACAAATAATTGTTTATCACTTTTTTAACTGAAAATAGTATCATAAACTAATTTCAAACCAGTACTTATTATCCGTTATTAATCTTTTACTATTCACTACTTAAAAGAACAACCGTACTAAAAAACTTTGTTCCTCCTTAAAAAGAATATACAAAGATTAAAATAAATTTCTTTACTTTGCGTACTAAATACAATTTATTCTTTAACTAAAATCTCTTTAATCAAATCATGAGAAAAGTAACATTTACATTATTCACATTATTAGGGGTTTCCGCCTTATTCGCACAAAAGGCAAGTATAGAGGGTCCCATGCTTCAATCCGCCTCTTTCAATCCATTAAACCTTGAAAAGGTAACTATGGTATGTGATACGGTAAGCAATATCGAAGGCTCAAACGATACGCTTACTTATTACTCGGTGGGTGCTGCAAATGGCGGCGGGTATGTTTCTGGTCATAACGGATACGGAGACCTTGCCAAAGCAGAATTTTTTAGCTACACTGGAGGTCCCGCTACGATTCCCGCAGTAGCTATCCTTTTTGCTGTAGGAAAAGCCGGCACAACCCCAAATACCTTTAACGTAAAAGTATGGGCAGATAGTGCTGGTACAGTAGGAACAGAGTTAGCGTCCACCTCGCTAACCTACGCACAAGTGAAAGAAGATGTGGACTCATCAAGAACCACGATGGTAGCTTTCCCTACTCCGGTTGCAGTTACGGGTTCTTTTTATGTAGGGATTGAATTTACGTATGCCGCAGGTGATACCGTTGCAATGGTTACCAACAAGTCTGGCAATACTCCTTCGCCCGGTACCGCATGGGAAAAATGGAGCGATGGCTCTTGGTATGCTTATAGCAGCAGTAGTAGTTGGGGCTTGGAACTTTCTCATTTTATTATCCGTTTGCTTTGCACAGAGTCTGTAAGCATCAATGACGGTTTACTCGGACAATTTAACTTGTTCCCTAACCCGAATACCGGAACGTTCTCATTGGAAGTAAGAAATGCCGAGTCCAAAAATGCTGTAATGACTGTTACGAATGTTCAGGGTCGGGTAGTCTATACAGAAAATCTTGACTTCACCTCCGGTAGCCTTTCCAAAAATGTAGATTTAGGCGCGCTTGCTAATGGTCTTTACATTGTAAATATTGCCTCAGAAGGAAAAGTAAGCAATCATAAGTTAGTGATTCAAAACTAATTAAAGTATCCTAAAAAAATAAATGGCAGAAGGGGAATATTTTCTCTTTCTGCTTTTTTTTCTTGGTACACAAAAAAAACATACCTTTGTATCAAGATTTGCTACACCATTTACGATTTGAGGATACCCATATACATTGATTAAAGTAGGAAAAATATGCAAGAAGTGAACAAAATAGCCGTTTTTACATCTGGAGGAGATTCTCCCGGAATGAATGCTTGTATAAGAGCAGTAGTGCGAACCGCCCTCTATTACAGTAAAGAAGTGGTAGGAATCAAAAGAGGCTATCAAGGAATGATAGAGAATGATGTTATTCCTTTATATGCCTATTCCGTAGGGAACATCATTCAAAGGGGAGGAACAATCCTACAAACCGCAAGAAGCAAAGAGTTTATGACTCCAGAAGGAAGAGAAAGAGCATATCAAACCCTTATCGCAAACGGAATCAACGGAGTGGTTGCGATAGGAGGAGACGGAACATTTTCCGGAGCAAGGGTTTTTATGAATGAATTTCCCGATATTAGATTTGTAGGGATTCCCGGAACGATAGACAATGACCTTTACGGCACAGATTATACCTTGGGTTTTGATACCGCCCTAAACACGGTCGTAGAAGCAATTGATAAGATTAGGGATACGGCAGATTCTCATAACCGACTATTTATTGTAGAAGTGATGGGGAGAGATGCCGGCTTTATCGCGCTCAATTCCGGACTTGCAGCCGGAGCCGAAGCAATCTTAATCCCCGAAACGCCTACCAGCATTGAGGAGGTGATAAAACGACTTGAAGAGGGAAAAAAAAGAAAAAAGACCTCTAGTATAATCATCGTAAGCGAAGGAGACGACGCAGGAGATGCCTTTGCCGTTGCCCAAAAAGTGAAGGGCAAAGTAGATTTTGATACACGAGTAGTAGTGTTAGGGCATATACAACGCGGAGGTTCTCCTTCTTGTAAAGATAGAGTACTTGCTGCAAAGTTAGGAATGGGCGCGGTAGAGACGCTACTTTCCGGAGGAAAAGGAGTAATGGTCGGAGTGAGAAATGGGGAGGTTGCTTTAACTCCCATGGACAAGGCGGTAAAACATAATCAGGAAATCAATCCTGGTTTATTGAGAATGATAGATATTCTTAGTCGTTAATCTATGAATGAGTTCTCCCTGTATTTTACGCTCGGATTAAAACACATTGCAGATTGGAATGCGTATGACCATATCCTTTTTGTGAGTGCCTTGTGCCTTTCCTTTTCGTTTCAAGAATGGAGAAGGCTCCTGATACTTGTTACAGCATTTACCCTTGGGCATTCTATTACGCTTGCACTCTCCGCCCTCAAAATAGTGGTGGTAGACTCGGGCTGGGTTGAATTTTTGATTCCTATCACGATTGTCATCACCGCATTCATGAATATTTTCGCTCGAGAAGAATCCTCCAAACCCGCAAGCCTTATCTTTCGATATGCCTCAACTGCATTTTTTGGCTTGATTCATGGACTTGGATTTTCCTTTTATTTTAGTGAATTACTCGGAAAAGAGGCCTCCATGATTCAGCCCCTTTTTGCCTTTAATCTGGGAATTGAAGCGGGGCAGATTTTAATTGTTACCCTTGTTTTTTTAGGAGTAGAATTATTGCTGAAAGTATTACCCGTAAAACATATTACCTTAAAGAAAGTTCTGTCTGGAATTATCGCCCTAATGGCGTTTTTGCTCATTCGGTTTCCTTAATTTATCTGTTTTTTAAATTCATTGTTACCTTTCTTATATTTGTAAATTTATATTGAAACTACATCCATTATTAGTAAAAGCAGTAATTCGCGGCTTGTCCGATATATTCATTCAAGAGAAATATGCTGATAAAGCAATAGAAATCCTTCTTAAATCCAACCCAAAATGGGGGGCAAGAGACCGTGCTTTTATTGCTGAATCTATCTATGAAATTGTAAGATACAAGAGGAGATATTGCGCAATGGCGGGTATAACCAATCCGCTAACTGAACCCATATTATGGCAAATGTTCGCCATGTATTGGCTTTCCAAAGGGCAGAGCTTACCGGATTGGAAGGAGTTTTACCGCAAACAACCCGTTGAGGCGAATATGCTCACTCGCTTACAAGCCAGCCCGGAGATATGGGAGTCCTACCCGGATTGGCTGCACGCAACGGGGATTACGGAGCTGGGAGAGGTAGAGTGGTTAGCGGAGATGAGAGGTATGAACCGCCCTGCCCAGGTTGTATTAAGGGTAAACACACTCAAAACTACACTCCCAAAACTTCAAAAAGACCTAAAAGCAGACCAAATTTATACGCAAACAATTGCTGGCTTTCCGGACGCGCTTTTGCTTGTTCAAAGAATGAATATATTCAGGCACCCCTTGTTTCTATCCGGACATTTTGAAATACAAGATGCCGCTTCGCAGGCGGTAGCCACCTTCACAAGTGTAGAACCCGGAATGAGAGTGGTAGATGCTTGTGCGGGAG
This sequence comes from Bacteroidota bacterium, assembly GCA_963169475.1. Classification (GTDB taxonomy): domain Bacteria; phylum Bacteroidota; class Bacteroidia; order J057; family J057; genus JAAFHL01. Next base: position 22,149 of record CAUJFT010000402.1, read on the forward strand.
CTGGTGGTAAAACACTCCATTTAGCTGCACTTATGCAGAATAAAGGAAAAATCATCGCAATGGATGTGGAGGAGTATAAATTACAAGAGCTAAGAAAAAGGGCGAACAGAGCCGGAATTTCTATCATAGAGACGCGAAAGATAGAAGGTAGCAAAACGCTAAAACGATTGGAGGGTATGGCAGATTGTTTGTTATTAGACGTTCCCTGCTCGGGTACCGGAGTACTTCGTCGCAATCCCGATGCAAAATGGAAACTTACGCCCGAATTTATCACCAATGTAAAGGTTAAACAAAAAGAAATTCTGGAAACTTATTCTCGAATCTGCGGTAAGGAAGGAGCAACAATATATGCTACTTGTAGCATTCTTCCTTCCGAAAATGAAATACAGGTAAAATCCTTTTTGCACGTAAATTCGAATTTTATTCTTCAAGAAGCACGACATCTTTTGCCTTCAAGAGAGGGGTTTGACGGCTTTTACATGGCAAAATTAATCCGAAAATAATGAATAAACTTTTATTGATTCTCACACTTAGCATTATTGGGCTAACCGCATGTACGCCGCCTTCTAACTTGGCAAAATACCAAGCTGTTACCCTCAATAACGAGCCGATAAGTCTGCAAACTCCCAAAGGAAAGGTTCTTGTTCTACATTTTTGGGCTTCTTGGTGTAGAGATTGCCTGATTGAAATTCCCGACTTAGAGACCGCATGGGCGCAGCTTGAAGAAACAGAAAAAGCAAAGTTTGAAGTAATTTTCCTTTCAGATGAAGAGACAGAGAGGATTACTACATTCTTGGAGAAGAAGAAACTACCTGCCGAATTTAAGCAGTATCGTTTAACAAAAAGTTTTAAAAATATAGGGGTATGGAGTATCCCCCAAACTTATGTTTTCAAAGACGACAAAATCATACGCCAATGGGATAGGGGTGTACCTTGGACAGCAGAGATTTTTCGGGAGCTATCCCGCCAATAACCCCTTAAAGTAGCTTGCGAAATAGCTTTTCTAATAACGCGAAGTCTTCAAGGGTATGCGCCGGAAAGTTTGCAATCCGTATTTGTGTTGATTTGAGCTTACCATAACCGGAGCCAATAACTAAGCCTTCAGAATCAGCAATTTTTATATATTCGGCTGCCTTTTCTCCTGCTTCTATTGTTATAACTGTAGGAGAACAAAACGGTTCTTCTTTTACAAAAAATGAAAATTTATCGGATATTTTAGTGATTCGCTCAATGATTTTTTGCTTTTGTAAAATGTCTTCTCTTATCTGCTGAACTCCCTTTCTTAACATGTCTTCTGCTACTTTTCCTAATAGATAAATGCCCATAATATTGGGGGTTTCTACTGTTTGGCTATCTTTTGCTTTTTCCCATACATCTGTGAACCGGTGGTAGCTCCCAATAGATTTTCCTCTTTCGAGTTTTCGTACTGCTTTTTGTAAGACTGCTTCCCCTGCAATCAATACGCCTAAGCCTGCTGGCAATCCCATTCCTTTTTGTACAGAAAAATATACCGCATCTAAGAAGGTAAAATCTAATTCCGGAAAAGGAGCGGAAGATACTACATCTAAGGTAACCAATTTATCGGGATTATTTCTCTTATATTCATAGACAACGGCTAAGGGTTGCATCACACCGGTAGAAGATTCATTATGGGTAAAATTTATCATTTCAACCCATTCCGGAATAATATCCGAAGCAAACCCAAACCCTTTTCCCCACATAGCTTCTTGTTTTATGCAAGGATAATCTAGCTCTTCTGTAATCTGTGCGAAGCGATTCGAAAATGCCCCATTTACGAAATGAAAACTCCCCGTTTCTACACAATTTTGTACCAACCTCTCCCAAATTTCGTTTGCAGAGGAGAAAAATAAAATCTGATTTGTATCAGGAACTCTCATCAAGTGCCGGAGATTTTCTACTGTACGCGCATGAAAAGATTTGTAAAAAGTGCTTCGGTGAGAGATGGACCCAATATTTTTTACAAATGCCTGTTGAATATGACTTGGTAAGGTCGGGTATAATTGAGAAGGTCCCGCCGTAAAGAATATTTTTTTCATTGTTTTTTTTGATAAAATAATCTTAATTAAGTGGTATAAAATAATTAATACTTGTTTTGAAAATCATAAACAATTGGTAATAATAAAATTAAAAATCAACCACTACTTAATCCGCCTTGCTGGCTATATTAGTCATAGAAATCATTTAAATCTTGACATACTCTTTAATCCTTATCTTCTCCTTCTGGCTCTACGATTCGGATTTTCTTTTCATTTTTAACCACAATCTGGGGAGTTCCGTTAAATTGGTCTACTTCTCCCCGAACGCATATTTGCTTTCCTTTTAAAAAGACTTCTGGCAGGTAGGAA
>CAUJFT010000403.1 GCA_963169475.1 Bacteroidota bacterium
AGATGCCGCAACTTGCTACGCAAAGGATTTTTTTATGCTGGCAAAGGCAGTAGATGGGTCTGCTCAAACAGAAGATTTATCTATTATGATTGAGCCTCCAGCAACCGGTCCCAAAAAAGTATTGGTTTTCCCCGATAAAGCTAAAAAAGATACAGTTTATATAAAAATGAATGACGCATTTACTGTTTTTTATGACCGTAAATTGGAAACTAAACCAGAACTAGTAGGGAATACTGAATTTAGTGTTTTTATGGAAGGTATTTTAGATGACTCCGTTTCAAAAGTGAGGGTATCTCCCTTAGGACAAGTGGGCTCTAACGATAAGCTAAAAATGAAAGATGTTGGAAATGGGATGTTTCGTCTGACCTTTATTCCCGAAAAGATTTTTGCGGAGGCAATGACGGCTTTTCCTGGCAGAAGAATTATCAAAATGCAGTATAAAATTATCAAAACGAAAATAGGCGCGCCCCTACTTTCCGAAACGGTAGAAGACCCCGTGCTTATGCCTAACGGATTTTATGAGGTATGGCATTTGCCGGATTAACGTCCATCTCTTATTATAAACTATTGATTTTTCAGAAATCACATTATTATGTTGTGAATATTGAGAACAGATTTATCTCCAAGCGAGTGAGTCTGTTTTTTTCTTGATACCAGAGTTAAACAAAAGAAAGAATGCTTAGAAAAAGAAATATTTGATGACATAAATACAAATTTAAGCCATCGTTTTATTCCATATATTCAACTTGACGAATTTGAAGACTTACTTTTTAATGATATTGGCGTTATAAAAAGTATAATTCCTAAAAATGATATAATTCAAGAACTCGAACGCGTTTTTAAAGAATATGATAACCCTGAAATGATAAATAATAATCCCAATACTGCACCTAGTAAAAGGTTAATGAGAATTACGAAAGGTTATGATAAAGTAATTTATGCCACTATCTTATCAGAAGAAATAGGCTTAACACGGGTAAGAAAAAATCTCCAAGATTCAATGATTGGCTAACTTTACTTGAAAATTTATAGGTTTTACCCTACGCTCATTATTACCCCTTAACCCTCAATCTTTAGGAGATAACAACATTATAGCGATTCCTTATCTTTTGGGTGGTGTCATAAATCAAACTATTTAGGGGGTAAAGATGATTATCCATCAATCGCTTCTCCTTATGCAGAATAAAATTTCACTAAATTGATTTCCCTTCTTCCTCACCCCCTAAATAGTTGCCACTAAACATGAATCAAAAACTAAAACATTAATCAAAAGGTGTTTTTATTTTTTTGCAGGGGGCAATAATACCCCGTCTATCACATAAACAAGCCCGTTAGAAGCCTTCACCGTTGCGATAACATTAATGTTGTCATTTATAACAATCTTGCCATCTTTTTTAGTGATTTTGATATTATCTCCGTTAGCCTGTCCTAGTTGCTGACCGTCTTGCAACATATCCTCCTTATATACCCCTATTGACACGTGATATTCCAGAATATTTCTAAGGTCGCCTTTCTTGTCCTTTGCCAATAACCCTTCTACTGTGCCTTTGGGTAATTTTCCGAAGGCATCATTAGTAGGGGCAAAGACCGTGAAAGGTCCGGCATTAGCAAGTGCATCTACATACTCTGCTGCTTGGAGGGCGGTAACGAGTGTAGTGTGGTCCTTGCTCCCAACGGCTACCTTTACAATATCTTTTTCAGAATCATTGTCTTGTACTCCGGATTGGCCGCCAAGTTTTTCCTCTGTTCCCATAGTAGCAGTTCCGGAAGTTGTGTTTTCTGTGTACTCCTCCGACCCACCACAACCTGAAATAAGAAGAAATAGAACACAAACGATGACAAATAAATTTACTGTTTTCATTTTGGTTATTGAATTTATAGATTTTTGGCAAAGGTAGGAGTATAATATTTTCCGTTTTTATGATTTAAATCACATATAGGATTTCTGTATCAAAATGCCCATTCGTCAGCAATTATTTGGGCAAGCTAACACCTAAAATATCACTCAAAAGGTGTGTACAACGACGTGTACACGATAAGATTGAACTTCGACGAAGTAATCCGATAAATTTGTCATCTTTTTGCTCCAAAATTACTCCTTTTTAACTAGCCTTGATGCGGCAACCTTATATTGGTAATCCCCAATCCGCAGTAGAACATAAAAAAATGAAAATATTCCTCAAAAATGTCATCTATCTATTCTGGTAAATCTGGTAACACCTCTCCTGAAAAAAGGAGTTTATTTTCAAATCTTGCCCTTCTTAGTCGGTCATTTACGGCATTTCCTAACCCTTCTGCCGGCACTTCCTCAGCGTATATAACCCTCAAATCCATATCATCTAACTCTCTCATAAACCGAAATAGATTTTTGGCAGCTTCTTCCGTTGAACCTGAAAGTGACAGAACCCTATGATTTTCTTCGGGGATTGGGTCAAAAAAACGTTGAAAAGCCAATACTCCCGCTTTTTCAGCTCCGTACTCTTGGATTAATAAATGAATATTACCTAATATTAAAGGAGCTTTAGGAGCGTAATGACTTAATAATTGTCCCGCGGTTTGAGGTTTCGTTTCGTGGTGGGTCAATATTCTTATTTTTCCGGTTACTTTTTCAATCTCTGTAAGGCTTAATCCTCCAAGCCTATATATACAAGGCCGATTTTCCGCATCAAAGCCCACAATAGTAGACTCTAACCCAACAGCAGATTCGCCCCCATCTAATATGTATGGAATTAGTCCATTCAGTTGGTCAAATACATGGTTGGCAGACGTAGGGCTAATGTATCCGGAAGGATTAGCACTAGGGGCAGCAAGCGGGAAGGGGAGTTGAGAAAGCAACTGGCGGGAAAGCGGGTGATTAGGAATCCGAACTGCTACTAAGGCACTACCAGCGGTAACAAGGTCTTCTATTTCCTTTCGTTTAGGTAGCAATAACGTAAGGGGACCGGGCATAAATTTCTCGGCAAGTTTATAAGCCAAAGGTGGAATATTTTCGGTATATTCCTCAATTTGTTCCCAACCCGAAAAATGAACAATTAGGGGATTAAACTCCGGACGGTTTTTGGCACGGAATATTTTGACTACCGCATCAAGATTTAAGGCATTTGCTGCAAGCCCATATACAGTTTCGGTTGGGATAGCTATCGCTTCTCCTTCAGATAACAAGCGCGCAGCAGATTCAAGGTCTGTTCCAATTATCGTATTCATAAGGAATTTATTACACTAAGATAGAGAGTACAAGCAATTCGGCGAGAAAAACAAAAGCCCTTTGATTTAGAATAAAATAAAGACTTACTCATGCCTTTTGGAACGAAAGGGTAAATTGCGAAGAGAAAGTTAGTTTTCTGGGGCTCCCGCAGTTATCCATTTCTCAATTTTGCTAAGGTCGCATTCAGGCAATTTGGCACCCCCCTTGGGCATTGCAGAGACATTACTTGGGTCAGACCAATTTACAGCTTTCAGCAATCGCCCGTCATCAACAAATTTTTTTAGCGAATCAAACACCTCTAAATTATACCCTCCGCCGTCTGCTACATGATTACTTTGTGCATGACAAGTATAGCAATTATTTTGTAAGATAGGCTTAATGTTTGTGCCATACTTCACCTCAGAAGTATCGCAAGTAGAAAGTTTATCATATTTACATCGCCCAAAAATAACAAGAGATAACAAAACAACTGCTAATGATTTTAAATACTTCATTTTAGACCATTTTATATAAAAGTGTTCACAAAGAAAGCGAATTTTTGGAGATAAAAAAAACAAGCACTTGAAAAAGCACTTGTTTTTATAAAATGATAGCAAAAGGATTGACCGCTTAAGTTTTATTTTCTTGGGGTAAACGTTTAATATAGGCAGTAGGATAAATACGTTTCATTCTCTTATCTATGTCATGAACAGTTACCTGCCCGTCTTTATCAATATCCAATCCGATATTTTGCTTATAAGATTTAGAGGGGTTAGCATACAAAGTGTAACACATTTCTTGTCTGCGGGCTTTGGGGTAAAGGATTGCAAGGTAAAAATCGGTAAGACTTTCATAATCTCCGTACTTTTCTCTTACATTCTGCATATAAGTATAGACATATTCTAATTGCTCCACATGAGAGAGACGACCAATATTATTGGTACTTGTTCCCATATCCTTTGCAGTAGCAGGCATAAACTGTATTAAGCCTACGGCACCACTTCCTCTGAAATTAACTGCACCTGCATCAAACCTAGATTCCGAATACATGACTGCCATTAGCCACTCTGGAGGAACATTTAACTTGGCAGCCACTTCACGCACCTTGACCTCGAAGGGTTGAAAGTCTGTTACATAAACGGAGGCTTTTTCTGAAAGATACAATCCGGGTGGTTCTGAAGATCCGAGTGCCTTCCATTTCCCTACTAGAAAACTACCAACATTTGTCAGTAACAACGTCCCTAACAAAATCGCTATGTAGCGTGTGTTCGTGCTAAAAGACATTGGCTCCACACGAAGCATTGGTTTAGCCGTTTCATACTTATTGCCGAAAAAGGTTTGAGAAAAAATAGATAAGTTCATACTTTTTAATTGATTTAGAGATTTGCACAAAATTTTATGCAAATAACTAAATAAGATTCTTGAAAAGCAAATTATTTTTGTAAAAAATGTTAATAATATTTGCAAATACATTAAAATAATTGTAAACAATCTGATTATTAGTTTAATATATTTTGACTTTTCATTCATATTATGCTAAAAATAATAGTAACTAATTTGGGAGCAGGGAGTATTACTTTTCTATTTTGAGAGATTCTACGCAAAACACATAGGCAAGTTAGTTTTTTTTAGATATTTCTCTTTATTTGAGGTAACCTATTGTTTTAGGGGAATTGCGGCGATGATTTCAGCTATAGAAACGGTAGCAGTTCCTGTTTTTCTTACGACAAGCCCAGCAGCTATATTGCTGGCTTGGGCAGCGGCTAAAGGAGAAGCTCCAGAAGCAAGCATAAGGCTAAATACGGAAACAACCGTGTCGCCTGCTCCCGTTACGTCAAAAACCTCTGTCCTATTAAAAGGGGGAATATAATGATGTTGAATAGTTTCTTCTTTTTTCTCAAATAAAGACATTCCATCTTCTCCTCTTGTGATAAGTAGATGTTCAGCCTGAAGTTCATCAATCAGTTTTTCTGCGGCAAGCACTAATTCGGCTTCATTTGAGATATCCAGACCAGAAGCAAGCACCGCCTCCGGAACATTGGGCGTAAATACCTTTGCTCCCCTAAAACGCCTAAGATTTTTTTGGGCATCAACTATTACAAAAGGGTGAGTAAGTACGATTTTGATTACCTCCTCTGCAAAGATACCGTCTCCATAATCAGAGCATATTACTACATCAAACTTTGACAGTATGTCCGGCAAAAGGCTACAAATCTTGTGAATTACAAAGTCCGGAGGCGGAGAATCATTTTTTTTATCTATTCTCACAATTTGTTGGGTAACTGATTGACGGGAGTGGGCTGAAATGCGTGTTTTGGTGGTTGTTTGTCTTTCAGATATGGAGAAAACTAGTTCAGTTTCTATATCGGCAAGCCTAAACAAATTCATTAATTCTACCCCTTCAGTATCTTCTCCAATGATTCCCAAAGGACTCACCTTTGCTCCTAATTTTTTAAGGTTAAAGGTAGTGTTTCCCGCTCCTCCAGGTACTCTCTTAATGGAATGATACCGGATAATCGGAACGGGAGCCTCTCTTGAGATTCGTTCTGTCATACCTGATATAAATTCATCTAAGGCGAGGTCTCCAATCACCAAGGTATTAACGGAGGGAAACCGCGCTGCAAAATCCTGAAATTCTGTGGGATTTATTTCGTTGAGTTCCTGCATAAAAATAAAGAAAAATGGAGAGAAATTTGTCGTTTTTCTGGAAATAAGATAATATTATGGTGATTTTTTGTTGATTTTTCAAAACTTGATAAAAATCAATTCTTTTTTATTGGTTGTTTTCCTACATTTGCAAAAAAAATAAAACCAACTATTCTCTATGCTAAAATTTTTGTTTGCTTCTGTATTTATTTTTTTGCACCTTGGCGCATCAGCCTTTATGGTACAAAGTAACACAACCCCGCCCGCAATTCCAAATTTATCTTCCGGAGAGCAGGTGATTTCATTCTCCTATTTACCTGATGACATTATTGGGAAATGGTGGTCTCCCGATAAAGACGGACAAGTTGAGTTTTTTAAAAGCGGGGGGAAGTATTACGGACGGCTAATTTGGTCTATTAACGACAAGGTCGGGAAACCTAAATTAGACGACCAGAATCCAACCGTATCTATGAGAAGTAGGAGATTAGTAGGGGCAGAAGTCTTCAAAGACATGGTTTATAAAGAGGGAGAATATGAGTCTGGTACGGCTTATGATGCCCGCTCCGGCTATACTTACAATTGCACTGCATGGCTTGAAGGGCATGATGTGCTTAAAGTCAGGGGGTATGTTGGTTTTTCTGTTTTGGGAAAAACAGTAACGATGACGAGAGTAAAATAATCCTTTGACATTTCTAATAGAGAAAGGATTTGTTAAGATATTGATTATGTGAATAATTAATTTGTGTGTGTGAAGAAAGGGCAGCCCCTCAAAAGGGGGTTGCTTTTTTATGATTCAAAACGAACAAAAATTTCCCCTGTTAATATTTTCTCCGGTATCAATTCCAATAATTGAGTGATAAAAAGAGCTAAGGGTATCCATTGAGGAAGTACAAAATGCGGGTGTTCATAAATAATATAATTACAGACGGGATTTTTATATTGCTGCAACAATAGCAGACAGTCTTGGCTCTGGTGAAGTAAGAGACGATTAAATTCAAAAGCTAAATACTGCGGCATTCTGCGTGCGCCTTTCAATACTTCGTATTCATATCCTTCTACATCTATTTTACAAAAATGAGGAACTCCGTAGGTTTCACATAGTGCCTCAATCGTAACCATTTTTGTTATTTGCTGTGTCTGCCATGAAAGTTTCGAGTAAGGTCCGTATGTGTTCATAAATTCGGTAGAAAAGGTAGAGCAGTCGGCGTACTCGTTACAAATATAAAAAACCTGCTCGCCTAACTCTGACCCTACACCGGCTTGCACAAGGGTGAGCATCGGAGTGTTTAAGAATCGTTGAGTCAGTTTTTCTATATGCGGCAAAGAAGGCTCAATAGCAATTACCCGCGCACCTAATTGGAGAAACAATGCGGTTCGGTTCCCTTCATTTGCTCCAATATCAAAACAAAGCTGATTGGGGGAGATGAAAGACCGATAAAACCGAAGTTGTTTTTGCCGCCTGAAAATTGCCTTTATCCACTGAATTAGATTCATTGGTCCTTTATTAGTTTTTTAAGGCGTGATTACTGAAAGTTAGTGTATGTTTATATGAAAATTGTTGTAATTTCCGATTGCAAAGGCTTTATCTCTGGTGATTTTATTGTGTTGATTTATATTTCGCGTGAGTCTTGCCGAAAGAGAATCTATTTGGGTGCTTAGGCGGCTATATTCTTCTTTAAAGGCTAAATAATCTTTGTTGGCTTGGTCTTTACCGATTTTATTTTTCATCAGTCGTGTATGCCACTCATTAAACTTTTTGACCTCTTTATCAAAACCAGATTTTGTGAGCTGATAATCTGCGCGGATTTTGTTTCTTTCCAGAACCATCTTTTTATAGGTTACGTCAAAACTATTGCCATTAGCGGTAGTGTCGATTGGAGTATTGGTTACAAAGCTACCTAATTCTTTGGCATCAGATTCATACTTTTTCTCGGTTGTAACCAAGTTTCTATCCACAAATCCCAATTTTTGGTTAATAATTTGCCAACTTGCCTCAAATGTTTTTACCGCATTTATTAAGCCAAGGTCGGGCTTATTGCAACCGATTAAAATGGTAATTATCAATAAAAGAGTTCCAATAAGGAGGATTGTTTTATTTTTCATTTTTTATTTCGGAAATTACTGTATATAATATATTTTTAAGATGAAAAATTACTTGAATATCACCACAAAAAGCCGAAAAATCTGTAAACAAAAGGGAACAAATTAAAAGAAGAATAAATTTGTAATGAATCCCCTAATGTAACATGCCTGCAAATTTACAAAAAAATCATTACAAGGCTACTTTTGCCGAGAAACAAAAACTTAGCCTACGGAAAAGGCTTAGTGTTTTTGGACTAAAAAGAAATAAATATACCACTATTGGAAGAATTGATTGGAAAAATAAGACAACGACAAATTTTGAAAATCCGTAAAAGACCAAGATATTTGCAGCATAACTAATAAACGCGCAGCGAAAATGATTCTTCTACACAAATTAGGTAGAAAAAAATAAAGCCAAAAATTTCCAAAAACGAAAAAATGTATCGTCAAACAGAAATTAAAATAGGGTTAATGATTGTTGGTTTTTTACTTGTTACGGGTTGTGGTAAGGAAGAAAAACTTCCTATATTACCTAGTAAAATGAGTAGTGATATTTTGTCAGAATCCTTTCAGGTCAAGTTTCTATTTTCAGAACACGCCGTATTGAAGGCAAAACTCTCTACGGGGAGGGTACAAGAAAAGAAAGAAGGCAAAGAAGACAACTCCCAAACGATTCATTATTTTGATAGGGGGGTGAAAATAGAATTTTATGATGCTGATGGAGTATTAGAGACTACGCTGACCGCTCAAAGTGGTAAAATGAATAAACAAGCTAAACTTGCAGATTTGCAGGGGAAGGTAGTCGCTTCGGGTAGAGACGGCTCTACGCTTGAAACCGAGCAATTGTTTTGGGACGAAGGCAAAGACAAGATTTATACCGCAGGTTTTGTACGAATCAAAACTCCCACAAGGATATTAGAAGGGGACGGGTTTGAGTCTAATACGGGACTTACTCGATACCGGATTATGAAGGCAAGAGGACAATTACAAGTAGAATCTATAGAATAATTTGATGAAACAAAGCGTTTTTTTCTTTCGAATATCTAAACTTGGCAATCATTTCTTTTTATTAGGATTAATGATTACCGGGTTGGGAAATTTGTATGGGCTGAATGGATTTATGGTAATACAAAATCAACTTTACGCAGGGAAAAACACTTTTTTTTTCGTACAAATCACGGAGGATTTACCGGTAAAATTACTATTAAAGATTAGAGGGAAGGCGGATAATTATTACCATATACAAAAAAAGTGGGAGCAGCAAACGGCCTATTTTCAGGAAAATTTTCGATTGGAAGCGGGGGAGTTTGAATTTCAATTAGAGATAGAAAGTCTTAAAACAAAGGAAAGGGCGTTATGGAAAAAAACATTTACTTGTATCCCTCCGGAAGATGGAATTTATCTTTCTGATGTGGTTCTTAAACCGGATAATATGCGTCAGCCTATTTTTTCTGGAACAATAGAAGGAGCGCGTAGTGTAAAAAAAATAAATTTTTCCCAATGGGTCTATTTTCCTTCTACGGTTCAGACTGTACGCGTGATTTTATACGCGCAAAAACAAAAATCTGGGAAATACAATCCATCTGCTACAGCTTATACTTCCTTACGGCAGCTTAATCAAGTACTTAAACCCGACAAGGGCGGGACAATGTTCACCGGAGATTTTGATATTGAAAACCTTCCGGCAGGAGATTATCTCATCGAAATTTTATGGTATGAGGAAAATCTGCTACGTGGTGAAAAAAGTATCCCCTTCTCAATTGTTACAGAGGCATATTATTGGCAGGAGAGAAACATCGAAGAAAGTATCCAAAAAGCAGAAATTTTACTTGGGAGTAATGCCGTTCGTGATATGCTGTCTTTACAAACCGCAGAAGCCAAAAAAAACGCCCTCAAAGCCGCATGGAAAGCCTATTACCCCATACAATCAGAAGCGGAGGCATATATATTTTATGAGAAAATCCGCAAGATAGAGGAGCAGTTTGAGCCAGAAACTTGGCGTTCAGACCGTGCGATGACTTGTATCCGATACGGACAACCCACAGAAACTCGTAAATTTACGACCACTCACGGAAATTATGAAGGCTGGATTTATCGACAATGGGGGTTGATGTTTATGTTCAAACAAAATGGTAACCAATTTCTATTAATAAATAACAAATGATTATTTATTAATAGAAATATGCTTATATTTAATTTATAGTAGCCATGGTTCCGACCCTGATTATCAGAGAATTATTTTTTTTGACGAAAAATCCTATATAAACCTTAAATAAACTAAGCATGACATTTAAAAAAAATGTATCTTTGTGGTGATTTTTTAATAAAAATTGTAAGGAATGAAATATCTTATATCTGAAACACCCCTTCGCCTGAAAGAATTTGGTAGAAATGTGCAATCTATGATAGAGTATGCAATTACGATTCAAGACAGAAAGCAGCGTACCCGTTTTGCAGAACAAATTGTCCAAATTATGCTCCAATTACAGCCCTCTATTAAAGATGGAAGCGACATAAAGCAGTACTTATGGGATAGCCTTTTTGTTATCAGTGATTTCCGGTTAGACGTAGATTCTCCCTATCCGGTACCTGAGCCAAATGCTTTTTTGAAGGGAAAGAAAAAAGTGCCCTATACTAATCAACCCCCAGTTTATAATCTTTTTGGGAAAAACGTAGAGCTTGCGCTTCAACAGACCGCAAAATTGGAAGGAGATAAGCGTTGGGATATGATTGTACAAATTGCTTCTTTCATGCGCCAATGTTTGGAAGAACAAAATAGAGAAGCCTTTGTGGAAGAAGCAATTTCCGATTATATGTACGAACTCTCTAACGGAAATATAAGGGTTCACCCCCAAGACCTCGCGGAGCTGCTACCCGCGGTTCCTCCTGCACGTCTTCCTCTAAATAACCCAAAATCTAAAAATACAAAGTCTGGTAATACGAATGTAAACAACGCTAATGTAAACAATTCCGGAAAAAATCGGAATGCAGGGAATAAATTTTCCAAACGCAGAAGATAGTTTTCTTTGGTTTGGACTTGTCTTATTGGATTTATTTAAACAAAAATTAGTTGAAAATGGATTTTTTTGAGATAGAGGGCGGGCGTAAACTCTCCGGCGAAATTACGCCACAAGGAGCAAAAAACGAAGCCTTGCAAATCATCAATGCGGTATTACTAACTAATGAGCCGATGATGATCAGCAATATCCCTGATATTGTAGATGTAAATCGTCAGATTGACATCCTTCGCACCATTGGTGTCAGGGTAGAAAGACGAAGCAAAGATACTTATCTTTTTCAGGCGGACAATCTTCATTTAGCCTACATTCAAAGTGATGACTTTCGCGACAAAGCGGGGAAATTAAGAGGCTCCTTAATGATGGCAGGACCTTTGCTTGGACGTTTCGGAGAGGCTTATATCGCAAAGCCCGGAGGCGACAAAATAGGAAGAAGAAGAGTTGATACCCATTTTCAAGGATTAATAAATCTAGGTGCTACCTTGACAGAGGACAGTAAACACGCTCTTTTTAGGTTGTCTGCTTCGGGTAGGCTAAAAGGGGCTAATATGCTTCTTGATGAGCCTTCGGTTACAGGTACTGCAAATATTGTGATGGCTGCCGTACTTGCAGAAGGGGTAACTACGATTTATCATGCTGCTTGTGAGCCATATATTCAGCAGTTATGCAATATGCTTAACCGAATGGGTGCGAAAATCTCCGGTATTGGAAGCAATCACTTGAGGATTCAGGGGGTAGAGGCTTTGGGAGGAACAAGCCATCGAATGTTGGCAGATATGATAGAAGTGGGGAGCTTTATGGGTATGGCAGCGATGACTCAAAGCGGCATTACCATCAAAAATGCAGATGTGGAGTATCTGGGAATAATTCCGGAAGTATTTCGGAAAATGGGGGTATCGTTTGATATTCAAGGAAATGATATTATCGTTCACCCCTCCGAAATATGTGAAATAGATACTTTTATGGACGGGAGTATTCTGACTGTTTCTGACCACCCTTGGCCTGGATTTACCCCAGACCTTCTCAGTATCGTCTTGGTAATGGCTACTCAATGTAAGGGTTCCGCACTTATTCACCAAAAAATGTTTGAAAGCCGCTTATTTTTTGTGGATAAGCTCATTGAAATGGGAGCGCAGATTATCTTATGCGACCCGCATCGTGCTACTGTAATCGGGCTTGAACGGAAGCAACCACTTAGGGCAATCTCTATGACAAGCCCCGATATTCGTGCCGGAGTTGCTCTCCTAATCGCTGCACTATCAGCGGAGGGAATTTCCAGAATTTACAATGTAGAGCAAATAGATAGAGGCTATCAAGATATAGAACACAGACTAAACGCCATAGGTGCAGGAATTAAAAGAATAAAAGACTGAACTAAGGTTAGTCCCTAAACTTAGGCTTGCACAGGTAATGTTTTACGACTTCGCGCGAAAGCCCGTCCGGGTTTTGCATGTCTGAGGCTTGGGCAAAGTCTATGATTTCTCCGCTTTTATACCAGATAAGTATGGGTTCTCCGCTACCATAATCATAAGCCTGATTGGATACTTTTCCCTCAAATACAAAAAAAGCCGCTTCCCCCAAGGTATATCCGGTTTGTTCACAAAACAAATCTCTTTCTTTTTGCAAAGTATCTGGCAATACCGGCTCATGCTGAAAATACACCCTTAATAAGTTCCGGTTAATAATTCTTTGGCACAAATCCGATAAAACACGGTCATTAGCTCCTTGCCACTGCTTGATGGAATAAGTAATATCGCTGTCATCTAATTTTACAAAATATTCAAGAAGCGTTTCTATTAATGGTTCTCCCTCCGAAGAATTGCGTAAAAAGAAAGCAAGAGCATCGCCAAGAAAGATAGCTTCTCCTTGTTCCGTGAGCATTCTTACCCGTTTCAATATCTTTACCAGCATCGT
>CAUJFT010000404.1 GCA_963169475.1 Bacteroidota bacterium
CGAATTTCAGAAAATCCTTATACTTTTTGAGTAAGGCAAGCACAAGCGGAGTAGGCGGGGCATAAAATCGGAATCCGGATTCCCTCGCGCTTCGAACCCAGAAATATAAATTCCCTGCCTGACCTGCTGTAAAGGCAAGAATTAATCCATGTCCAGAGCCGGATACCAATCCTATGAGTACAGATAATCCGTTTTTTAAAGCAACATTCAATAGCTTACCGGTTGTAATTTCGGCGTACTTGCCTTCTCTATTCAAAAAAGTTCGTAAAACCTGCATAATTCCCTCTGCAAGGATACAGAAAGGAATCAGTAAAAGCCATTCCGCCGGCATCCACTGCCGAACTGTATTCGGAAAAGCAAAGTATCCCATCAAAGCAGGAAGAAAGAGTAATCCGCTAAGGAAAATTCCAATCAAAATACCGGTTCTTGTAAGATGAAACGCTTCTTTCGGTGAAGAGGGAAGCATAATCGTAAACTCATATCCGGCATTTATTCCGATAGAAAGCGTAAGAACGGCGGCAATGAAAACCTCTGCGCTACCGATTTCTCCCATAGGATAATAACGGGTGATGATGGGAATCAGGAAGAAACTCACTATCTGTGCAAGCACTGTTCCGGATAATAGGGTAAGTATCTTCCTTAAAAATAAAAGCGGCATTTTGAATATCTATCCCAGTATTAATGTGATTGATGAGACTAATAAGGTCAATTGTGCTGATTATAAAGCGTTTTGTAAATCGTTTTCTTACAAACCAATTTGTAATTAATATAAAAGCAAGGGTAAATTACATTTCATCTGTGGTTTTGCTCCTATATGTAAATACCGGAATCCTTGAAAAAGAAACCACATGATGCGTAACGCTTCCCATAATCAAAGAATCCAATCCACTCCTACCATGTGTGTTCATCATAATTAATTGAAAATTCCCTGCTACTGCATAGTCGTTAATGGCGATACCCGCACTTTTTCCAATGATAACGCGCTCGCTCACGCGGGTAAATCCTTTGCTGCGGACATAATCTACATACTTTTTTAGATGAGCCTCAATTCGGGATATAAAGCCCAAATCGTCGGCATGTTTAGTTTCTACTACATTTATAAACTGAACTTCGGGGTCTCTGGCATCAAAATACCCGATTAAGTAATCTAGTAATTCGCTAGCACCAAAACTCACATCTACCGGGATTAGGATTTTCCCAAAGCCTTTTTCATCGCCTAATTCCCTAAAAACTAATACGGGACAAGGAGCAGCACTTACTACGTTCTGAACCGTATTTCCAATTTGGCGGTTTAATACCCCTTCTTTGTCATGTATGCCGATAACGATAAGGTCTGCATTTAATTCCTCAGCTTCTTCAATAATTTCTTCCCGAATATTTCCGTATCGGATACTGGATTTACAAGTAACAACATAGGGTACGTGTTTTTGTTTCAAGTCCCTTAATAGCTCCCTTGCTCGCTCTTTGGCTTGTTCCGTTACGGGAAAAAACCATTCCGGATTAGCGGCAGAATCAAAGCCGTAAAGGCTGCCCATATAAGCGGTCATATTGCTTACTACGTGCAGGAGCGTAAGGTCGGCTTGGTACAAACGCGCCATAAAAGCTGCTTTTTCGATAATAACCCCGGATTTTTCTGTAAAATCAACAGGACACAATATGTTTCTTATTACGGACATAATTATAAAAATTTAAAGTTTAATATATGGTAATTAAGGTAAGTACTAGTTTGAAATTAGTTTATGATATTATTTTTAGTTAAAAAACTGATAAACAATTATTTATAAAGACTAAGAACTTATCATTAAAAACTAAGAACTACTTATTATCTTTCTCAATATAAAAACCAAAATCTTCAAATCCCACGATTACAACTTCAATGCCTTTGTTTTCCTTAGTAAAGGCTAACCCCGACTAACATTCTTTTTTAGAAAATCCTTTACCTGATACAATGATATTAACTTTTTCCGGAATAACCAAAATTTTTTGAGTATAAATATTATTTTTATATTTTCTACCTTATTTTTTATTTTATGGCAAAAAAGGTATGATTTTTGAGAGGGGAAAAGAAAAACCCGTTTTTTAGTATTCTATTAATATACTTATCGCCAAAAAATCTTACGCTTATGCTTTGGTTCTTTTTTTGAATTTTTGGGTATTAGAGAATAAAATAATTACGAAAAAACTTGCTTTTCTCTGATTGATTGTATTCTTTTACAAACTAATTGAGGCATTTATCGTAGAACGTGGTCCATATCCCGCATTATTATCTTTTATAAAAAACTAAATGAGTCGTATTCTTAGAAACTTTTTGATTTCCTTCGGCTTACTGACACTCGGATTATCCGTTGGTTTCAAAATAGATACTTACCTTACCAAAGATAGAGTGTCGGACATAGACAAGGGGGTGAAGAAGATTGAACAAGCACTCACCTTTATAGAGCGTAACTATATCACAGAGCCTGACCATAATGAATTGATTGATAATGCTATAAAAGGGGTACTCCAAGAATTAGACCCTCATTCTTTTTACATAAGTGCCGCAGAAATGCAAGAGCGCGAAGAAGAAATGACGGGGAGTTTTGACGGAATTGGAATTGAGTATAGTATTATTGATGATACCCTATACGTAGTTTCTCCTCTTGCAGGAGGCCCTAGCGAAAAAGCAGGCATCAAGCCCGGGGATAAGGTCTTAAAAATAGACGGAGAAAAGTTAGATAATCGAAAGCTTAATACGGCATTTATCACTCAAAAACTCAAAGGAGGTAAAGGTTCTAAGGTGTCGCTTAGTATTTTAAGAAAAGGAAGTCAAGGGGCGATGGATTTTATTGTAACTCGTGACAAAATTCCTTTGTATAGTATTCCTTACGCGTATCAACTCACTCCCGAAGTCGGTTATATCCAAATCAATAGCTTTTCAGAGACTACTTATGAGGAATTTATTCGCCAGCTCGAAAGGCTTAAGGCAGAGGGGATTAAGAATCTTATTCTTGACCTTAGAGGAAATCCCGGCGGATATTTACTCATGGCAAAAAATATTGCCGACGAGTTTTTGACTGCTGGAAAGCGTATCGTTATGACCAAGGGAAGAGGCGCGGATAGCAAACAAGATTACTTTTCTACCAATTCATTAAACGCTTTTGAGGAGGGAGGGCTTGTAGTTCTTGTGGACTTTGGGACAGCTTCTGCCAGCGAAATTCTTTCTGGTGCAATTCAGGACCATGATAGAGGACTAATTGTAGGCGTAAGAACCTTTGGAAAAGGGCTGGTTCAGATTCAGAAGAAGTTTGAAGATGGCTCCGCGATGAGAATTGTGGTTTCGGAATATTACACTCCAAGTGGTAGAAGCATTCAGAAGCCTTATCACCTCTCTCACGAAACCTACGACAAAGAAATTGAGGAAAGATTTAAGTCCGGTGAAATATATGATGAATCCAAAATCCATCTTCCGGACTCCATCGTTTATCGTACAGATGCAGGGAGGGTTGTATATGGCGGGGGCGGGATTGTGCCAGATATTTTTATCCCAGAAGACACCTCAACCAATAGTAAATATCTTTCTAGTTTGTATGCGCATGACCTTATTCGGATTTTTTCCTATAGATATGTAGATGCACATTCCGAATTAAGGGGTGTCTACCCTCACGCAGCAAGATTTATTTATGAGTTTGAAATAACCTCCGATATATTAAAACAATTCTCCACTTTTGCGGTCCAAAGAGGAGTGCCTTTTGATGAAGCAGGATATATTACTTCTCAACCGGTACTTAAAACTAGAATCAAGGCTTATATTGGGAAAAGGCTATTTCAAGATGATGGCTATTATCCTGCTTTGCATGAAACAGACCCCGTAATCCAGAGAGCATTAGAGCTTATGCCGGCTGCGTATGAGCTACAAAAAACCGGACGGTTTACACTCCGATAATCCAAGAATTTAGTGTAAAATAGCTAAAAAAGAGGAATAGTTCTTGGTAATTTACCGAAGGTGTGCAAGGAGGGTGCTTCAAGTCCTCTGCTTGCTACTTCGCTTTCTGCGGAACTCTGATATATGGGCAGAATATGAATCGGACAAGCGATATATTTGTTAAAAGACTCGTAAGTATCCCCAATATTGTAGGGAGGGTCGGTGTCCCTAAGCAAAGCTCCTTCAAGTCGGAATAACTCATCGTCTTTATTTTTTTTCATAAACTTCCCTACTAATGAACCAATCTGGCGAACTACCTCTGCTACAGCTCCGTAGGTTGGATTTGCGAGTGCGAGGGCTTTACTGATTGCTCCTATTTCAGGAGAGCGCATAAATTGGTCAAGGTTGTTACCGGCTTCTCTTACGTCTTTATCACTTTCCATAAATAAGACATTGTAGGTAACAAACTTACCCGGATTTTGGGGTCCATAGATAATTCTGCCCACCCCTCCAAAATTCACTCTTAAACACTTCTGAATATTTGGGAAATAAAAATTATTGAGTTGAAGATTTGCATTAGGGTCTTTCAGTGCCGATTCACTCACTGCGATAGAAATAATATAAGGCTCACTAAGCCCTCCGAAAATATCCCCGCTTTTTCTCATTTCAAAGTAAGGAATAGTAACCGCTATTTCGTCCTGATATTTGTTAAAAGACTGGTTCATGGCTTGTAACTTTTAAGAATATAGTAAAAATCATTAAGATAATTATCCAACTCAACCTTTGAGGCAGTAGTCAGGCTAAAAGCCAATAGGAGCTTATCGGAATGTTCTAAGTAAGCATAGGCTACATATTTTTCTTTTATGAAACTTTCGCGCACAGGTCTTTTGCCCCACAAATACACCCCAGTAATTGCTTCTCTTCCGCTTTGAGTACGAACGTTTTGTCGCGAATTAAGCACCTTCGACTCTTGCACTAAGAATATCGTTTTCTCGATTCTGGATAAAGCGGAGTCTTTGGTAGAAAACTCTGGAAGACCTCGACTTATGTAATGAATCTGAATATATGGGTCTTTGAGTGCCGGTCTTTTCTCTTTTGCTACATAGGCAACAATCATTCCGCTTTTATCACTATTTGCGTCCATCTGCCCGCCCCAAGGGAGAGAATCCCTACTTAATCCTTGTAGATGCTTAGGATATGTTAGAGAAAAAGTAGTATTCAAGGCATTATATTTTACCGTAACTCCTTTGCTAAAATCAGCGGAGGTTTTGTCAATTTTGTTACCTTGCTTACCCGGAAATGACCGAAGCGCGAAAAAAAGCCCAATACCTGCAAGCAAAAGAATAAAGACTAATGGAATGAATTTGTTTGAAATTTTTTGTTGAGACATCTAAATAATACATTATGATAATAGAATGACTGCCTTCAATATACATATCTGAAATACGAGCCTATGCGATTTTCCAGATAGAAATATTCGTCAAAAATAATGATATTTTTATTAGGGATATAACTACACAAAATATATTTTTCGGAAAGCCCCGATTTTATTTTCAATTCATATCGCCAAAATATCCATTCAGTACAAGGAATACGCCATTCAGCCTCAAAGAATAGCCATTCGGTCAAATTTTGTTTTGTATAGGTATTAAGGGCTATATCTTTGTATCAGCAGGTTAAAGAATGAGCATTTGGGGTTGACTCGCTTCGGCTTGAGTCCCCCAATGCTTTTTTATAAAAAACCCGATTTTCTTTGCTTATAAACGCCGCCTCTTATCTTTACCCTTGTAGCTTTGGATTATTCTTATGCCTTTCGCGGTCTCGTAGTGTTTTCTTCTCTATATTCTGTTTAAGGGCGGCTTCCAAATTAATCCCCGTTTGATTAGCAAGGCACATCAACACGAACAATACATCTGCCATCTCATCGCCTAAATCTACCCCTTCTTCTCCTTTCTTGAAAGATTGCTCCCCATACCTCCTTGCCATAATTCTTGCAACTTCTCCCACCTCTTCCATTAAAATAGCGGTATTAGTCAGTTCGGAGAAGTATTTTACACCTATTGTTTTTACCCATTCATCTATACGACATTGTGCTTCTAAAATGGTCATAATCAATTTATTTATACTAAAAACACACTTTAAATAGGTTATGTTTAGGCGTTATGAGAGAAAAACGCCAATATTATTTTTTTTTATTGGTGCAACATGTTTAACTTTGCATCCGTCTTTTGGAGAAAGGGTATTTCTTTGGAAAAAAATAATGATTATTAAACGTTCATTTTATAAATATTCTATTAAATCATGAAAAAATTTTTATCTGTTTGTTTTGTTATGTTTATGGCGTTTCACGCTATTGGACAATCGAAAGTTCAGTTTGGACTTCGCCTTAGTCCAGTTATAAGCTGGGCGAATACTAAGGATTCTACAAACACTCCTTATGAGCTACCCGAATCTATCAAATCAAGTGCTTCTATGGGGATTTCTTATGGGCTTGCTCTCAACTACTTCTTTGCGGATAACTTTGGGATTTATACCGGATTGAATTGGATAACCAAAGGATACAACTTGAACGGACCGCTTTACTCTCCTCTCTCCGAAACCTACAAGCAAAAAAGAAGAATGTCTACCTTGGAAATTCCTATCGCCCTTCGCCTCCGCTCTAAACCTATAGGGCCCGAAAGCCTTGGAATGAGAATAAGAGGACTTGCCGGAGTTTCTGCGGATATTAATGTAAGCGGTAAGGTTACCGATAACCCTACCACTCCTTTGGGTAAGAAATATTCTACTAAATGGTATCAACCCTTTGGCGTTTCTACTTTGTTTGGATTAGGGGTAGAGTGGAACATTGAAAAGGTAGGTACTTTTGACCTTGGCGTTAGCTATCATAAAGGATTGATAAATCAACGCCTGGACAAAGCATTAGATGGAAATAACAACATTATTAACCCCTCTAAACTTAGACAAAGATACGATTATATGAGCTTAGATGTGAGTTATTTGTTCTAATCTCTATTGAGTTTTATTTTGAAAACGGGATTCCTTACACGACTCCCGTTTTTTATTATTTTTTTGGCTTGCTTTGTATCCCTTCCTGCTAATTAATTACTGTAAACTTGCCAATCAATGATTCACCCGCTGACTCCACCTTAAATAAATAGGTTCCGGAGGGAATCTGCGTTCCGGATTCATCTTTCAAATCCCATTTAGTCCCTCCGTTTCCGTCAGATTCTGTAACTTGGTTTACTTTGCGCCCGGATAGTGTATAGATTGTAACCGTAGCCGTTTGAGGAATCCCCGCGAAATATATACCCTCATAGAGTCCTTTACTTGAAATTATTTTAGGATTAGGAAAAACATATACATTCGCAAGAGTTGAAGCATTTCGGGTAAAAGTAGCCGTATTTCCCTCTCCTTGTTTTATCTCTGTATTGTCAAGGGCAACTACCCCACTTACCGTTACTGAAAGCGAGTACCCTGTCGCACCAAGTAGCGGCTCATTCAAAGTAAAACGTACCGATTTTTTGTCATTACCTTCCCATTCTAACCCTGCAATTTCTCCAAAAGGAGAGACAGAATAGTTTTCAATAACCAAAACTCCTTCTTTCATAGGGATATTGTAATGGAGAAGCCCTTGTTTTTCATTGACAATTTCCCAATGCGTAAAATAAACAGATTGCGGGGGAAGATAAAAATATTCAAAAGGCTTTAAGGTATCTTGCACATTAAGCCTACCCAAATCCCTATCTAAAAGAAGTGTATCCGTACTTAGCAGATGAGTACCATTTCCCATTTCCTGCGCAAATCCAAGTATAAGGCTATTCGCTCCACTTTGTATAATGCTTATGGGACTATGTGTATAATCCAAGGTAAAAAGCGCAAGACATTCCGCTCCGTCAGTCATAGATTCAGAGAAAAAGACCCGAATACTATAAGGAGTAACTGCATAAACACTATCAATCCTATTTC
>CAUJFT010000405.1 GCA_963169475.1 Bacteroidota bacterium
TTAGTTCTTCCGATGTTGGACCTACCGTAGCGAATGACATAAAACGTTCGGCTTTTTTCTCGGTGATTTTCTCCCTCATCATTATCGCACTATACATCTTGATTCGTTTCTATAAGTGGCAGTATTCATTAGGGGCATTCGGCTCTCTCTTCCATGACGTAATCATTATTCTTGGAATATTCTCGTTTTTTAAACTTATTCCTCTGCCCTTTAATGTCGAGATTGACCAGACCTTTATAGCGGCCGTCCTTACGCTGATTGGATACTCCATTAATGATACGGTGGTAGTTTTTGATAGGGTAAGGGAGAAACTCATGGAAAACAAGGCACTTTCTATAGATGAGGTTTTTGATAAAGCTATCAATGAAACCTTAAGTCGTACCTTGATTACCGCAGGAACTACTTTAATGTCTGCATTAGTATTACTTATATTAGGAGGTGCCGTCATTAAAGGGTTTGTCTTTGCAATCTTTATGGGGATTCTCTTTGGTACGTACTCTTCGATATTCGTAGCAAGTGCTATTGCATTAGACTTATTCTTAAAAAATAAAGAAACAAGTAAAACAGTAGCTGCTGCTAAATAGAAGGAGATATACTTAGCCCTAATGCTATTATCGGGAAATCCATCTAATTGATTTTAGTAATAGCGTTAGGGATTTCTCTAATAAAAAAACCGGAACCAATTTTTATAGTTCCGGTTTTTTTATAGGCGATGGCTATAGGTTTAGATACCGGACATAATAGGAAAAAAAGGGCAAAAATTAGGAAAAGAGGCAGAAAAGCATGGGGTTTGATTTATGCAAAAAAATAGAACAATTCTTAGGCTTAGAAGACCTGCGTAGTTGTGCGGTACAGCGAACCCCCTCATATCATTAGTAGCAGAGGAAGACGAAAATGCTTTATTGCTAGGGTTATTCAAGCAATGATTTCTTGTGAAGATTCTCTCCTTTTGTAAAAATTAAGGTATATTACGGGAGGTTTGGGAAGCCGTAACTTCTATCGCCGATTCCAGCATCAAATGAAAAACTATGGATAATTATTCATTTTCGTAGTCGGATAAGGGTTTATAACCAAATTTATAGCCACAAAACCTGTAATCTTCATAACCCCTTCCCTTTTCTCAATATTCTCAATAAGCTGCCGTGAAATACGTAGAGTAGGGTAAAATGTCTAAAAGTAAAGCTATGGGTTTAATTTTTCGGCTACCTTCAATTGCTTATTGCCCTTGGAAATAGCCTTCTCCCATTGAATGATAGCTTCTTTTTGCTTGCCTAATTTTAGCAGTATATCTCCATATCTTTCAAGATAATCGGCGGTTTCGCATATTTTCAACGCTTTTAGAATAGAGGCTTCCGCCTTGTCGTACAAACCCAATACAAAACAAGCGGTTGCAAGGGCATAGTGAGTTTCCGGGATTTCAGGAGCAACTTGAACAGACTTTTCCGCCATTCTTGTAGCATTAGATAGGTCTCCGCTTTCGCCGTATATACTTAAAAAAAGGCTATATTGACTCATTATCAGTGGGTCATCAGGGGCAAGTGTGATTGCCTTCCGAAAATCGTTTTCGGCTTCGTTCTTCTTATTATTAATCCCCGCAATGATTCCCGTTCCGGCATATACTCTGGCAGTCAGTAAAGGAGCAGATGCCCCTCTTCTTTTTACCTTTTCAAAGGCATACTCCGCTTGTTCATAATCCTTTAAACCCAAATTTGCCATACCCAGATAATAATAGAAGTTATCATTATTAGGAAAATATTCAAGGGCATTATTCACATCATTTTTTAATATTTCGTAGTCGTGGAGGGCGAAAGCAACCTCCAGCATTTTATTCCATACTTCTAATTGCGCGCCCTCTACTTCTACCGACTGACGATAAAAATAATGGGCAGAGTCGGGCTGATTTCGGAAAGAATATAAATCTCCTTTTAAACGCAAAACAGAGGGGTGATGGGGGTGTGTGGCTACAAGGATTTCTGTAAGTCGCGTAAGCCTTTGCTTTGCTGTAGGGTCAGTACTTTGCTTTGATTGTAGATTTTGAACAACATTTATTTTTCCCTCAATAGAAATATCCGGATTAGAAAATGCTCGAAATAGGTATTTATCAGACTCTTCGGGCCTATTTTTATTTTTATAGTAATCAGCCAAAGTTAGCAAGGCATATCCATCATCGGGAGACTGCTCCAAAAGAGATTTTAAGGTATTTACCGCGTCTTCCGGGCGATTATATTTAGTAAGAGTGCTGTATTTTGCATAATGATATTCCGGTTTTGTAGGATTATTTTGGATAAGGCGTTCCACTGTGGAGAGGGCTAAATCCAATTTTCCAGCTTCTATACATAATTTATATTTCTGTACGCCAAGGTCTTCATCGTAATAATCATGTTCTGACTCTAATTTCTGAATTACCCCCAAGGCATTATCATATTCTTTATTTTTTGCATAAAGTTCTGCAAGGTGGTTAAAAACGTTTTGCTCCTTAGGGAATTTTTCTGTAATCTGTTTTTGCACTTTTATCCCATTGGCAAAATCCGATTGTTTTTTATGGATTTCTACACAAATATGATAATACCAATAATTAGAAGGGTCTAATTTAATTGCCTTTTGTGCATAAGTAATCGCCTGATTAAGGTCATCGGCATTATTCGAGGTTTCGTAATAAATCTTTGAGATGGAATACATAGCGGCGTGATGATTTGGATTAAGCCTCATAACCTCACTAAAATCTGTCAAGGCTTTTTTGTAATTTCCGATGAGCATTTCGGTTGTAGCATCTACATAAATCAGGTCTATTTGGGATTTAATGGCAGGGTCTATCTGGACAGGTTGATTTTTAGTATTTTTTTTGTTTTTTTTACGGGGCTTATCAGGCTGGGCTGATACTTGAATAAAAAGAAGCAATATCCCAACTAAGACACCCGTCCGAAGTGATAAAACGGGGAAAAAGAGGTTTTTGTAACCAATCATATCTTTCAGTTCTGTATTCACAATGAAATTTTAGTCAAAAATAGCTCTTTTTTTTTACATTGGGGTCAGGTTTTACGAAAATTACAGCCCTCAAAGAGTAGTGTGAGGAAATTAGCCTAAAAACTCTTTTAGATATTGTAAAAATAATGCTGGAGCTTCCGCATGAATCCAATGTCCGACACCCGGCATTTCTTGAAAAATAACTGCGGGAAAACGCGCTTTTATGGCAGGAAAATCTTCGGGTACTACGTAGTTCGATTTCCCACCATAAAGAAACAATGTAGGCTTTTCAAATACCTCTGGGCTTACCCCTTCGAGTATGCGCGTATAATTTTGCTTTATGACCGGAAAATTAAACTTCCACTCCAGACGGTTATCTTCATCACGCCCCAATCCTTTAAGAAGAAATTGTACTGTAGCAGTATCGCTACCTAATCTCTCCATTAGGTAGGTTTCAGCAGCCTTACGGGAATCCATTGTGTGTAGCGGAATCGTACTGAGTGTTTCAAGGATAAGCGTATGATGCGCAGGATAGGGCTTAATACCCATATCGGCTACGATGAGTTTATCTACACTAAGCGGATACCTTCCGGCAAGCTCCATCGCCACCTTACCTCCCATAGAATGTCCGAGTACATTGGCAGAGATAATAGATTCTCCCATCATCCATGCTTGTACGTCTTCTGCCATCACGGCATAGTTATGTTCGGGAGAATGAAAAGATTTTCCATGATTCCGTAAATCTAACAAAAAAACACTATATTCTTTTTCTAACGCCCGTGCATGACTCACCCAATTATCCAAAGACCCGAATAGCCCATGAAGGATAATCAGCGCAGGACCATGTCCGTAGGATTTATAGTTTAATTTCATGATAGGTATAGCTCCCTACTAAAAATGAAAGGAGAATTAAAATCTGCCAAATAGGGGTGCTTTGTATCTTTGTCAGAAATAATACGGGGAATGTCTCTCCACGGGATTTCCAAAAAAGGGTCTTCCAACGAGATGCCTCTGTCTGCCTCCGGAGCGTATAGCTCTGTACATTTATAATAGAATAAACAAGTTTCACTTAATACCTGAAACCCATGTGCAAACCCCTCCGGTATATAAAAAAATGTAGGGTCATCGGCATCAAGAACTACCGATTCGCTTTTCCCGTAGGTAGGAGAATCCTTACGAATATCTACCACGACATCTAAAACACTGCCCTGAAATACCGTTACAAGTTTGCCTTGCGCATAGGGCGGAATCTGAAAATGCAGCCCGCGAATCGTACCCCTTTGAGAAAAAGAAAGGTTGTCTTGTTTAAAGTATAAGCTACCTAGACCCAAGCTATCATACGTTTTTTGATTAAAGGTTTCCATAAAGAAGCCTCTTGCATCTCTGAAAACCTTGGGTTTCAAGATAAATAATCCCGGAATGGAGGTGTCTATTTTTTGCACTTCTATAATATTTTAGAATAAAACGTCCGCAAAATTACGCTTTTCTATGGATAAAAAAAGGAAGATTTTTTTCAGAATCCCCACTCTTGCATTTAGAACCCTAAATTCTCCTTATCTTTGATGCCAAAATATATACTTTTCGCATTACCAATACATACTCACAAACCACAAAAAAATGCAGACCATTTCTATAATTTTTGCAGCCTCCGAAAATCATATCATAGGGAGTCAGAATCAGTTACCTTGGCGACTTTCGGGAGACCTGAAATATTTTAAACGCCTGACCACTGGCAAAACCATCATCATGGGTAAAAACACCTATCTTTCCCTTGCCCGTCCTCTCCCCAACCGTAGAAATATCATCGTATCTTCTACACTGTCTCCCACAGAAGGAATAGAAATTGCACCAAACCTCACGGAGGCTCTCCAAAAGTGTAAAGAAGAACCAGAGGTATTCCTTATCGGAGGTGCGCAACTTTTCCGGTCTGCCTTTGAGCAAAAATTAGTAGATAAGATTTACTTCACCCTTGTCCATGCAGAAGTAGAAGGAGATGTTTTTTTTAAAATTCCCGATAGCAGTCATTGGAAGGTTACGCACGTGGACAGCAATCAAGCAGACGACAAAAACGAGTTTGCCTACACTTTTATCACCTTAGAGCCACACTGAAAAATACAGGATTGCCGTTATCAGCCTTCCGACTAATAACGGCAACGCCTAAATTATTCCAATTTATACTTTTTCCCAAACAGTACCCTCCGGAGTATCCTTCAACCGAATATTCATCTTTGTGAGTGAATCCCTGATAAAATCAGAGACCTTAAAATTTTTATCCTTCCGTGCATCACTTCTGATAGCGGTAATCATCTCCATCAATCCCTCCACAAGTCCATCTTCATTCTGTTTAACGTTTTCCATCTTTAGTCCCAGAATATCAAAGAAGAATATATTTGCCGCCTCCGAAAAAGATTTTAGCGTATCGGGATTTACCGCCAAAGTCCCGTTCTTATCTGCAAATAACTGATTGAGAGCCGGAACTACTTCAAAAAAACGAGCGATAACCCTTGCAGTATTAAAGTCATCATTCATCAATGCCTCGGCTTCCTCTCGAAAGGTTTTCAGATTATTTTCTATTTCAGGGTTTATCACTACTTGACGATGTTCCGTACCAATTTGGGGCAATCTTTCCAAAGCATCATAAATTCTTTTCAGGGCTTTTTCGGCGGCTTGAAGCGAAGTATTGGAAAAGTCAATCGTACTCCGATAGTGCGCTTGCAAAATGTAAAAACGAATCGTTACCGGAGAATATGCCTGCTCTAAAAGTGGGTGATTTCCAGAATAAAGCTCTTTGAGGTTAATTCCATTTCCTAGGGACTTTGCCATCTTCTGCCCTTCAATCGTAATCATATTACAATGCATCCAATATTGAGCCTCGCCATATTTATCAAACCCAGGCGCGTGATTACAAGCATTAGACTGCGCAATCTCAGCTTCGTGATGCGGAAAAATCAAATCTAATCCCCCACCATGAATATCATATTTCTCCCCCAAATACTTAGTACTCATCGCACTACACTCAATATGCCACCCCGGAAAACCTATCCCCCACGGAGAACTCCAACGCATTAAATGAGACTCATCGGCTTGTTTCCAAAGTGCAAAATCCGCAGGATGTCGCTTCTCTTCTAATCCCTCAAGGTTTTCCCGCGAACCTGCTACAATTTCCTCCAGATTCCTGCCAGATAGCTCCCCATAACCAAAAACCTCATTATATTTGGGCGTATCAAAATATACAGACCCATTTACCACATAAGCGAACCCGTTTTTAAGGATTCTCTCAATCATCTCTATCTGCTCCGGAATATGACCCGTAGCCCGCGGCTCAATACTCGGACGTAGAATGTTCAGCGCGTCCATATCAAAATGATAGCTG
>CAUJFT010000406.1 GCA_963169475.1 Bacteroidota bacterium
CGGTCTGGAGCAAACTCTGCAATCACGTTTCCGTCCTTATCTTCGATTCGTGAAATAAAAGAAGGCTCTGTAAATACCCCTTTATTGGCAAAAGTAGCATAGGCTCCTGTCATCTCCTTTACGCTAAGGTCAGCCGTTCCAAGACAGGCCGCAGGGTGCGCTTCTATTTCTGATTTAATCCCAAGCAAATGGGCATAATCCAATATTACATGAATCCCAAATTGTTTAGTAAGGCGTGCCGTTACTACATTGAGCGAATACTCCAAGGCTTTTTTGAGTGTGATATACCCACCAAAGTCATCTCCTGCATTATCCGGTTTCCAGAAAACCTTCCCATTTTTATCGTAAAAATAAACTGCTTGATTCAATTCTCTCTCACAAGGACCTTTACCATTATCCACCGCAGCACAATACACAAAGGGTTTAAAGGTAGAACCAACCTGACGTTTTCCCAAGTCTACGTGGTCATACTTAAAGTGATTGTAATTAATCCCGCCTACCCATGCTTTGATTTGTCCGGTTTGGGGATCCATTGCACACATGCCCGATTCCAAGAACCGGCTGTGATGTTTAATAGAATCCATAGGAGTCATCGTAGTATCAATTTCTCCTTTCCATGAAAATATCTGCATCTTTACTGGTTTGTCAAAATCTGAAATTAGTTCTGATTCTGGTTTTTTTGCAGTAATCCCATTTCTCCACCGTTCCGATTGCTTCATTAACCGTTTAAGCATATCGGGGTCTGTTTTCCATGCCTCTCTACCCTTGATGTTTCCCTCAAAAGCTACTTGAAGCGAAGAAAGATGCTCTTTTACTGCTTGTTCGGCATACGCTTGGATACGCGTATCAATCGTAGTATAGATTTTTAATCCGTCCTTATATACGTTGTAATTCCCATTTACCGGTCCCCATTCTTCCATGAATAATCGAACTCTTTCTTTGAGGTAAGGAGCAAGATCCACCTCCACATCCGGTAATTCATCTGCTAAGACAATACGTGTTTGTTTCAGACTGTCCAGTCTCTCACGAGGAACCATATTATTGTTCGCCATTAAACCCATCACGAGATTTCGTCTTTCCTTCGCCTCATTTGTTTCCTTATCTCTATCCTTATAGGGATTGTAAACCCCCTGCCCCTTTAACATTCCAACAAGCATTGCCGCTTCGGGTATTGTCAAGTCTTTTGCATCTTTTTTAAATAATTTTTTGGAGGCGGTTTGTATGCCGTATGTATTCCCATAAATATTTACTGTATTCAGATAGGCACGAATGATTTCTTGTTTGGTAAACTTTTTTTCCAATAGTATTGCAACCATTGCCTCTTTTAGCTTGCGAGTAAGACTTACTTCTCTCCCAATATTTTTATAAAGGTTACGTGCAAGTTGCATGGTAATTGTACTTGCCCCACGAATTTCGCCACCCGTTACCCAATTATAAATAATGGCAGGATATGACCACCCGTCTAATCCCGAATGCTCATAAAAACGCTCATCTTCTGTAGCAATAAGTGCATTAATTACATGCGGAGAAATTTGGTCTAGGTCCACCGTGATTCGGTTTTCCCCTTTATGAATATAACCCAATATTTTCCCATCAGCGGAATACATTTCCGAAGAAACAATAGGCTTGGGGCGTTCTATTTCTTCTAGAGAAGGTAAAGTACCACTCACATTCATGTATAATGAAAAAAGATACAAAGGAGGAGCAAGCACTACTACCCAAAAAAGTATTCTAGGAATCCAATACAATATATTGTATTTCAATTGCTTATCCTCTGATGGTGGAGGGACAATCGGCTTGGATAAAGGGGGCGTATTTGATATATTATTATTATCCATAAATATAGTCTGACTAATCAATAGTTTCTACGGCACAAATTTAACAAAAATTATGCGAAAGAAGGGTGAAATATGATTTTTAAATTGTATCAGACCTTTCTAATCCCCTAAACTCTTTTAGCGTAGAGGGATTAGCTACATTTTTTAGTCCCCCTCCTTGTTTTTTTTCGCTTCATTTTCGGGAGGAAGTAGGGGTTTTGCCTTGATAGGGGGTTTCTTCATAGAAGGCGGAGGGGTATTGAGAACGGGCGGA
The DNA here is from genome assembly GCA_963169475.1 of Bacteroidota bacterium. Taxonomy (GTDB): domain Bacteria; phylum Bacteroidota; class Bacteroidia; order J057; family J057; genus JAAFHL01. The sequence continues at coordinate 2,092 of CAUJFT010000406.1, forward strand.
TTTTCCGCTTCATTTTCGGGAGCCAGTATGGGTTTTGCCTTGATAGGGGGTTTCTTCATAGAAGGCGGAGGGGTATTGAGAACGGGTGGATTTTCCGCTTCATTTTCGAGAGGAAGTAGGGGTTTTGCCTTGATAGGGGGCTTCTTCATAGAAGGTGGAGGGGTAGTAACTTGAGTGTCATCTTTGGGTGCTATCTCCCTATCTTTTACAAGGGGCTGTTCTTCTTTGGGAGAAGAACTAGCAATAGGAGCAGAATAGGCGAAAGCGATTCGGAGCGGGTTAAAAAGAAACTTTTTTTGATGGTCAAAAGATTTCTCTCCCATCAACCTATAAAGGTTACATAACTTCTGCCATTCGTCAGGCTTTTCAGCTTTGAATCGTTCGCTGTCTATCTTTTTTTTATGCAGAAATACCTCAAAATTCATAGGCTTTTAGAAGAGAATAGTGTAAAAGATTTCAGATTTTTACTAACAGTCAGTTTCAAACAGATAATTCTAAAGGGGTAAAATCGAAAACTTAACCGTTTGCTTTGCGTTGAGAATAAATATGTTTTTTTTCCATAATAATTTTTAAGACTTCGTCATGAAAATTTCCGTTAGTGGCAATAATTTCTTTTACAAATAAGTGATTATTCTCTCCTGAAAAATCCGAAACGCTGCCACCAGCTTCTTGTACGAGTAAGCTACCCGCCGCTACGTCCCACGCATTTAGCTTAAATTCAAAGAAACCGTCAAACCTACCACAAGCCACATAAGCAAGGTCAATCGCCGCGCTCCCCATTCTTCTTAGTCCGTGTGAAGCGGGCATCATTGTTTTTAATATATCAAGATACTCCTCTATCCACCCAAATTTAGTATAAGGGAATCCCGTAGCCATCAATGCCGAAGCAAGTACGGGTGCGCTAGACACGTGTATTCTCTTTTGATTCAAAAAAGCCCCCTTTCCTTTTTCGGCGAAAAATAGTTCATCTCCCGGTATTTTATACACATAGCCTATCAAAGTTTCTTCCCTATATTGGAGAGCCAAACTAATGGCAAAAAAAGGTAATCCATGAATAAAATTAGTAGTACCATCTAAAGGGTCAATAATCCACCGGTATTCACTATCTGAAAGGTGAATACCGGTTTCTTCATTGATAAATCCCGCATCTGGAATCAATTTTTTGCATCCGGTAACCAGCATTTTTTCTGCTGTTTTATCTACATAGGAAACCATGTCATTCTTCCCTTTATATTCGATTTGTTCGGAGGAGAAGTTTTCCCATTCGGAGAGAATAAATCTTCCCGTATCGAGAATTAGGGTTTGAAGGCTTTGATAAAACTCAAGGGTGAACAGCTTTTCTGGCTCAATAGAGGGATACATTTACTTTTTTGATATAAAGGATTCGTACGATATTTTATTCCTCCGTAAAACGCGTATCCGTCAAAAAGTCAGTATCGGTTAGCGTTTTGAGAAAGGTAATGATTTTTGTTTTTTCGGGTTCGGTAAGCGCAATACCCAAAGTTCCGGACTGATTTAGCATGGGGTCAAGGTTTGGGGTATTTTGAACACCGGACTGATAATGGTCTAATACTGCATTTAACGTAACAAATCTTCCGTCGTGCATATAGGGACCTGTTTTTTCGATATTCCTAAGCGTGGGGATACGGAATTTATATAAATCCACCGGATTTAACGTAATGTGCGCTCTGCCGGAGTCTTGGGTTAAAGCCAAGCCGTTATTTCTGAATGAAAAATCGGTAAAAAGTGTTCCTTTATGGCAGCTCTCACATTTTTGTTTAAATATATCCAATCCTTCTGTCTCCTCTGCGGTCAAAGCCTCTTCGTTTCGTAGAAACTTATCGTATTTAGAATTGGAGGAAACAAGCATCTTCATAAATTCCCCTAAGGCTTTTCCCATTAATCCCGTATTGATTTGAGCGGAGCTAGTGATTCCGTAAGCGTCTTTAAAGAGTTTATTGTAATCATTGCTTCTTTTCAGGCGTTCAATTGCTTGGTCTAAGGGTAAGTCCATTTCAAGGGGATTCTCTATGGGACCGAAAGGCTGGAGGTCTAATTGCAGTACGCCTCCGTCCCAGAAGAAAGAGGGTTGCCATGCAAGATTTTGTATAGAGGGGGCATTTCTTTTTCCAAGGCGATTAAAAACGCCATGGCTTAAATCATGGTCAATATGAGCAAATGCTCCTTTTTGCTGATGACAACTTCCGCAGGAAATAGTACTATCCACAGATAAAATGGGGTCATAGAATAGTCTTTTACCCAGCGCAAAGCCCTCTTTGGTAACGTCTTGCGTGTATATTACCGCAGGAAAATGAGTAGGTGCAACGAATTTAATTTCTTTGTCTGGCTCCGGTTTAGGGGGACAACCGGTTAATATTACGGTTGTGATAATAAAAAATAGTAGAATCTTTACGGTTTTCATTCCTTTATGAGTTTGTTGTTTAAGGTTAAAAAATAGGACTTTGCCTCTTACTACCCTAACCCTATAATAATTAAAAGGTTTGATTCATGGACCAGAAAATAAAACCATTATCTAATCAGGTGAAAAATAACTAATATCTTGTGAATTAATGATTAATGTTAGGTCAATTTTCAATGGTTGTCAAATAGAATGGTATTGTATTTGCTTATCGTAATCAAATTTTTCTGGGTAAGTCTCCGTTATTCAAACGCGAGGATAGACTGATTACGAATAGGCTGGTGAGAAAATGAGGGATAGCATTTTTGTACTCATCGTAATTAGCCTTGTAAAGTACCCCCCAAAATCTTGATATAATTTCGAACTTTTTGGTATGAAACTATTAATTTTGGGGCGTTTTTGGGTAAAAAAAGCATTTAATTTAAATTTTATGAAGCGGATTTGTGTAATCGTTTTGGTTTTTTTGATGACAATCATTGGGATTTATGCCCAAAAGACTTCGTTTACCATAGGACCGGGAACCGTATGGTATCTTGGAGATATGCAGCAAACGCTGCAAGATGTACGGCCGGCGTTAGCATTTCATTACAAAATTAATCTATACAAAAATTATAATGTCAGAATCGGGTTATTTCATGGTTATTATGGTGCTGACGATGCCAATACCGCAGCGAATAAAAATCGTTCTTTACGATTTACAAGCCCGCTTACGGAGGGGAATATTCAATTTGTATATGACTTTATCTCTCAATCGCAGGACCGTAACGGACGCGAATGGGTTTCGCGATTTCCTTTTACTCCCTATGTTTATGTGGGTGTAGGAGGGGTGTTTTTTAATCCCCGTGTAGAGAAAGAAGGAGGGTGGTTAGACCTCCAACCCTTGGGGACAGAGGGGCAGTATATAATGAGAGGAGATGGCTACCCTAAGCCTTATAAGCTATTTCAGTTGATAGTACCCGGAGGAATTGGATTTCAATATCGGTTTAATCGTCATTGGGGTGCCGGTTTCGATGCCGGTTATCGCTATACTTTGACTGATTATTTAGATGATGTGAGTGGATATTACCCGAATATGGAGGAACTAAGGTCTTTTAGTGGAATTGCGGCAGTACAGCAATCAGACCCTAAACTTCTGCACGAAGAGGGTATGTTAAGAGGAAATCCCAAAAATAAAGATTCTTATATTCTTGCGTCTTTTTCGCTCTCCTATTATTTTATCAAGAAGAGTTGTCCTACTCCATAATAGGGATAAAAAGGTCGTAAGTCTTGACCGAATATAGTTTTCGATACAAACAGCAATTCCTTATATCGGATTAGATTTTTCAAGGGGGAGCACTGCCCTTATCATTCTTTCTTTCCCGTGTATATCTGTTTTTAGTTTGATTTCGGAGAAGCCTTTTTCTTCAAAAAGACGATAGATTTTTGCTGCAAAGGGAGGGTGAATTTCAAAATAGAGGCTTCCGCCGGGTTGGAGTATTTTTAAGGCTAACTCCATGATTTTCTCATAAAATAATAATGGGTTTTCGTCAGGTACAAAAAGTGCGAGGGAAGGCTCATAATCTTTTACATGTGTCGCCATCTCTTCCGCTTCTTTTGCCGGCACATAGGGAGGATTAGAAACGATATAATGAAAATATGGCGTAAGACGAATTTCAGGATTAAAGATGTCTTGGACACAAAAGTCCACAGAGGCACGTAGCGAACGGTTATTTTCTATGGCTACGTTTATAGCCGCTTTGCTAATGTCCCACGCTTTTACTATGGGTGCTTTGCCAGCTTGGATGAGATTTAGCCAAAGAGAGAGGGCAATGCACCCGCTTCCTGTACCTATATCAAGGATTATGGGTGTTTTTTCGGTGATATTTTTCATCATCCAATATACCAAACTTTCGGTTTCTCCTCTGGGTATGAGGACATCAGGACTTACTTTGAATTTTCTGTTGTCGAACCATTCATATCCTATTACATATTGTATAGGCTCCCCTCCTATGATTCTTTGTACCTTATTCTCTACGTCTAATTGTTGTTCGGGAGTAACTTGCATTTGGGTATTCAAAGCCCATAATTTCCAAGGCTTATTTGTCATATCCTCTAATAAGATTCTTGCAAGCGATTGGGCTTCTCCTTGCGTGTGGTGAGGAGAAAGCATGGTGATGATTTCTTTATTTAGTATGTGTAGTGTCATAAAAAAGGAAGTTTTATTGAAAAAAAAACAGAAAGATGAACTATCTTTGTAAACAGAAACTTGGGTTAAGTATTGCTCAAAGGGATTTTCGTTTGTAAGCAAATAAAAACAATATTTTATTACTTCGATATGATTTCAGCACAATTTTTGGTTCCCCCGTCATTTAACGCGAATATACTCTCTTTTGATATTACCCTTACATCGCCGCCGGAAGGAGTGGAGGAATTGGTGGAGATTCGCAGTGCAATATATAGTGTATTCGGAGGGGTAGAGGAAAAAACAATCGAAAACTGTTTAGGGGCAGAGGTTTTGCCGTTTAAGCAGCCTGTAAAACAATTGTATTTCCCCTTTACGATTTGCAGACAATTAAAGATTCATTTTCCCCAAAGAAATACTACTTTCTCGTTTATTCTCCCCAAAATTAGTGCGTTAGAAACGTTATTGAAGCAAGAAAGTCCAGAGTATATCCTTAGAATAGAGGTACTGACTAATTCCGGGATAGAAAGGAAAGATTTTCGGATACCGTTTGAATAACCGCTCTATTTCTATTCGTTGCCCAAAATCATTAGCTCGGAGATACAAGTTCTGTCAAAACGGGTTCCCGGGTGTACGTCTAAGATTGTCAATCTTATTTTTCGGACTTTTATCTTACTATCCCCGTAGTCTGCAAGAATAACTACGTGGCGGGAGAAATTAGTAGCATTGACTTTTCTATAGCCTTCGTATTTTATTTCGACAATTCTTTCGTCCTTTTTTAGACAATTTCCGGCATCTATATATTCACGTTCTATTTTGATTTTTGCTGCGCGACAATTTTCATTAAAATCGTCTTCTGATTTAGTAAATCCATTGACTATCAGAATCCCACATACCGGATAGTCGTCCAAGGTAATATCTAAATACTCGCCGGAACCTTGATGGGGCGCGCCCTCTGCCCACACCGTCCCGAAGTTAAAATCATATAGATTTTCTGGTCCTGAATATATATCGGCATTAGAAGATGGACGCGTCCTAAAAACGCGCTCATCTGGACAGCGATAGGTTGTAATAAATTCATTAAATGCGGCTACATTATAATCATATTCTAAATGCAAAATCGAATACTTATTAATAGGCATGTCTGTCTGATTAAGCATATAATAGCCATCCATCCATTGGAGGCTATTAAAACCCACTCCAGTAGCATGGATAAAATCCTTTGGGATTTCGCCTCCGTTTATCGTTAGTGAAAAATCGCGGATTGTTCCTTTACCCCAACTAATTGCCGGCGTAAAATCATATTGAAGAAGCCGAGGAGAATACTTAGGGATAAAGGTTTTAGCATTTTTTATATCTTTAAAGTAGCTTTTTACTCGATACTCAATATTTACTGTTTTACTCGTTAGTTGTGGCATTTTAAATGAAATAAGAAACATTCTTCTTTTAGTTCTTACGGAGATTTTTTTTCCGCCAGACATCAGGCTGTCATTCCATATAGGGTCGTCCATTTTATCAGAGGTTGTGAGTATCTGCCCGTCTTCAAAAGTCGCCTTAAAATCTTTTACATAATCGGCTTCCCATTGAAAAAGCTCATCACCCGATGAAATAATGTAAAAAGGAACTGCTGCTTGTAAATCAAAGGAGCTTTCTGTATTATTCCAAAATTCATAGCTGACCTTTATTTTACAATAGTCCCCTTCTACATTTATTTGGACTCTTTCAGAAAAAATAGATACCTCTGATTTGGTAATCATTCTCATACTAGATACCTTAAAGATATTAGAATAGTTCTCTGCACATTCCTCGGCAAAGGCAGATATAGGAGAAAGGGCTATGAGAAATAATAATAAAAAATAATGTAAGAGCTTCATATTTTAGATGATTCTGTAACGAGTTTTGGTATTTCACTTTTGGAGGCATCTAAAAAAAACATATCTCTTTTGCCTCCGTGCAAAAATACAACAATATCCATTAGCCTCTCATAAAATAAGTATATTCCACATAAAAAAACATTTTGGAGATGTTGAATAGAGGGATTATTAGGGTAAATGATTTAAGATAAAATTATTTTGTCATGAGTTAGAAGGGCAAATTGTCATTTACCCTTACCTTAATAGTTGTTTTTTGTGGTGGAGGGTTTCTGCTATGTGTCATGTTGAGCGAAAGCGAAACGGATAGCCCCACTTCTTTATCGGTTTATCACTAACAATAATGACAAAAATGCGGATACTTTTTCAGTTGAAATAGTGGCTTCGTATCCATTTTTCAGGCGTAGGTAGCCTCCTTCTGCCTTGATGTATTCTTCGACATAACGCATATTGACAATATAGGATTTACTGCTACGAAAAAAATTAGGGTACTTGACAAAAGAGTCCTCAAAATTTTTAAGAGAGCGACTTACTATCAACTTCGTATTGTCATTAAAGTAAATCTCACTATATGTATTGTCTGCCTTTATCAAAATAATATTCTCGGTTTCAATAACTTTTAGTCCTTGAGAGGTTGGTACTGCAATTTTAGAGGGTTCTTGGTTGGGTAAGGGCGTTTTTTCGGGTATCTTGGTGGTAGTATTCCGCTTGAAGAATCGCCTTACGGTATTTTCTAGCTCTTCGGGTTCTATGGGTTTTAGCAGATAATCTACTGTGGGTAGTTTGAACGCTTTGACAGCATACCTATCATAAGCAGTGGTAAAGATAATCGAGAAGTTTACGGTTGCTTCCTCGAAGAAATCCATAATTTCAATCCCACTAAAGCCCGGCATTTCTATATCTAAAAAGATAAGTTCTGGTTTATGCTTAATAATTTCTTTTACCCCGGAGGGCAGGTCTCTTGCTTCTCCGACGACCTCAAGCTCTGTACAAAAGGAGCGAATCATCTCCCTGAGGAGCATTCTTGCGTTAGGCTCATCATCAATAATCACTACCCTATATTTTCTCATGTTTTTTTATTTTTAAAAAGAAGTTTAATAATTACAATTGTACCTGTGGAGTTATGAGTGGTCTCCTGTTTATCAATAAACATTACTCCAATGTCTTCTTTGTCTTCATTGAGAATCTGGATTCTTTTAAGATTGGCTCCAGTTGCAAAGGAGGAGTGTGTGTGTTGTTTCTTTTGGTTTATTGCTGCGGAGGCTTCTCTCCCAATGCCATTATCCTCAATGATAATTTTTAAATAAGGGAGGTCTTTCGTGAACCGAATACTTACTACTTTATCGCCTGTTTTATGAAGTAACCCGTGCTTTACTGCATTTTCTACATAAGGCTGAACAATCATAGCGGGAATCTCTATAAAGTCGGGGTCGATATTTGGGTCTATATCAATGGAATATTCCATTCCTTCGTGAAAACGGATTTTCTCTAAGGTAAGGTATAGGTCGAGTGCTTCGGCTTCTTCGGTGAGTGTAACCGTTTCTTTTTCCGACATATCGAGGATTTTTCGTGTCAGCCGCGCAAACTTCCCCAAATAGGAAGCGGCTTTGCGCTTGTCATCAGCGAAGATAAAAGCCTGAATTGTATTAAGGGCATTAAATAAAAAATGAGGGTTCATTTGAGACTTGATAGAAGCCAATAAGGAGTGTCGAAGGTCTTTTTCTAACCGATTTTTTTCTGATAATAAATAATTTTGGGTTTTAAGAAGGTGGGTTTTCCAAAGAAAAAATGCTATAAATCCACTGACGATTGCTACTACAGTAATCCCTATGAAAAGGGGATTAAGCCAAAGTGGGGGATAAATTTGAAACAAAATATGCTCTTTTACTAATTGTTTTTTGTCTCCTAAACCAAATTCTATTTTGTATTTACCCGGAGACAAGGACGAAAGCCGAAGGCTACGACTTTCAATATTTGCCAAGCTCCATCTACCACTATTTATACGATAGTACAAAGGAGTATTTACGCCTTGCCGAAAAGACAAAAGGGCATAATCTATTTGTATATCGTTTTCCGTGTAAGAAAAATCCCGTTGGGTATCATAAAAAAAGATTTGTCATTTACTCTAAAGCCTTGTAATAGAAATATGGGGAGATAAGGCCCTATGTTATTCGACCGAAAGGGCAAGGCAAACAGTACTTTATCCGTTGCAATACATAACTGTCCCTTGAATAAGCAAATATCATTAATTTCTATAGTCGGAACAGGGAGATACAGAGGGTTTAGCACAAAATCAGGAGCGTTTAAATCTACATAAAATGTAGCCCTATCGGAGAATAAAAATAAAAAATTCTCGCTCAATTGTGTTTTTACTATTTCCATCTCCCCGATACAGTTTTTCAGGCTTTCATTTTCCAGAACTTCAAGCACTTGATTGTAAAGCGTTTTCACGAATACTCTTTTCTTATAGGTAAGAATTTTATCTGCAATAATCCGCTCTCCCTTATACGTGATTTCCCTTAGTGTATCCGGAGAAAGGAGGTACAATCCCTGATTAGAGATAAAATAAGCCTTTTCTAATCCTTCCGGTTTGACAATTCCGCTACAGCGCATTTCTTTCATAATAACAATTTCCTCTCTTGCCAATAAGGTATCTGTTATTGCAATACGAAATACCATTTTTGACATTTGAGGCGATAGGTCGGGGCTAAACCATTTATTCCATGGGCTATTGTTTTTGTGGAGGGCATTTCTCTTTGTGGCAGATAATAATAGCCCCGAACTGGAGGCAGTAGCAATATGCTCGGAGTCAATACGGCAAATAGACTTTGGACCCGATACTCCTTTTTTTGTGATTTTCCGGTTTCCGGGTTTGACGAGGCTTAGGTCGCCGCTCCCCACATATACATTACTTGTAAAAATATCGTTGTAGATAAATTGTATTTCATGTTTATACGGGTCTTTGTATAGCTGGCTTACACGCTGCCCCAAGTTACTTGTTTGTAGTAATGTACCGGATTTAGTTCCTACCCAAAGGCTATCGTTATGCGAGTATAAATGATTGATACGTTCCTGCGTGAGCGTAAAGTTTTGTGTCCTAATATCTGGAATCAAAATCACACCAGAATTGGTAGTCCCGAGCCAGAGGTTGCCTTCTCTGTTACGAAATACTTTTGAAAAAGAAATAGTTGGAAACCATGGGGTTTGGGGGTTGAGTATCCCTTTTTCGGGATTAAATAAGTACAATCCCTTAGTAGTACTCAACCATAAAGTGTCGCCCCAACTCGTAAAGGCTTGACAAAAAAGCTCTTTATTTAGCCTATATTTGGCAAATATTTCCTTCTCTTTAATCTCTAAAATCGTAGTGTTACCCATAACCCCCAATTGAGGAACTACCCATAAGTCGTTTTTTAAAGAGGTTACAAGAACTATACCGGCGGGTTGCCTCTCTGTAGCTTTACCCAAATCTATGATTTTTTTATAAGCTCCGGAAAACATGATTTCGTAAATTTCGAGGAGAGTATTTGCCTCATTGGTCTCGGAGATATAGGCAATGCAAGAGGATTCCCTTACCTCTACAATCCTGAATTGTAGTGGGAGTGTCTTAATTTGTTCCATAGTTCGGATATTTCTGATTTCGGTGCCTCGACTGCCTTGATTATTAAAACCCGCAAACAGATAATCTCCTTTTATTTTGAAAATATAATGATATTGTAAATCCGGCTGCACAAACTCATACAGACTGTCCTTGTCCACATAATAGAGCGTTCCCGTAAAAGTACAATACCAGATTCTGCCTTGAGCATCTTCTTGAATGTTAGTACCACTTCTTGCTTTTTGCCTTTGCTGCTTATATGC
>CAUJFT010000407.1 GCA_963169475.1 Bacteroidota bacterium
GGATAGCTCCTTGGGAATAATTACTTGGTTCTGAATAATTTTTGTTTCCTCCTCTGCTACTAAATGTACGTTACAAAATATACATTTATAATCGGAAGCGTTTATCTCGGTTTCCTTTTTACAATTCCAACAAATCTGAATAGCCATACTTTTTATTTTTCCATACAAAGTTACAAAATAAGGCTAAATACTCATACACCAATGTAAAATTTTCGGCTAAATAATCCTAACTTTGGGATTATTCTAAGAATCTTTGATTCCATATTGCTACGGTTTCTTCTCCAAGTGTTGTATTGAGCGGGATAAATCCTGCATTTGAGAATAGATTATACGCCGGCAAATTTTGAGGATTAAAGCTTGTTCGTACTTCTTTTCCTCCGCTTTTTTGGTTAATTTGTCTTAATAATATCCAAAGAGCGGCTTTTCCAATCCCCTTGTTTTGAAACCTAAAATCTATCATAAAACGGCTTATCCAATAAAAGTTGGAGGATTCAAGACATAAAATAAATCCTGCGGGGGAGCCTTGATGGTTGATGCCATAAGCAAAAGCGTTTTCGAAAAAAGCCTGAGCCAAAGAATATAAAACCGAAGGGCAGAACTCTTTTTGGCTTTGAGTTATTTCTATACTTAGGTAATTTTCCCAATTAAATCGATTGAGCAAGATAATTTCCGTATTCATTAGCATGGCACATTATGATTTAAAGTAAGAATCTACACAAAAATTATCTGGGTTTGCAAGATTCATTAAGACAATTATGGGAGCTTTGTAAATTACTTTCTTGCAAACCCTTGTTTAGTACGCCAAACTTGCTCCTAACCACCTTTCCATTTCTTTCAGTGGCATATTTTTTCTTTGTGCGTAATCGACTACTTGCTCCTTAGTGATTTTTCCTACCCCGAAATACACAGATTCAGGGTGAGAAAAATAGAAACCCGATACGGAAGAAGCGGGATACATCGCCAATCCTTCTGTCAATATAATCCCTTGTTTTTCGGGTTCAAGAATCTCAAACATTTTGATTTTTTCGGTATGGTCTGGATTAGCAGGATAACCTGGTGCGGGGCGGATTCCTTGGTATTTTTCAGCGATTAGTTCTTCTCCCGATAAACTTTCGTGAGCGGCATATCCCCAATATTCGGTTCTCACCTTTTTATGCATAAGTTCCGTAAATGCTTCGGCGAGGCGGTCAGCTATTGCCTTGAGCATGATAGCAGAGTAGTCATCATGTTTTGCTTCAAATTCGGAGAGTTTTTTCTCTATACCGATTCCAGCAGTAACGGCAAACATTCCGATATAATCTGGTTTTCCTATTTCTTTGGGGGCAAGAAAATCGGTTAAGCATAAATTGGGCATTCCTGTTTTGGGGCTTTGTTGCCGGAGATGATAGAAATGCGCAAGAATTTGAGAACGGGTATCGTCAGTATATACCTCGATGTCGTCATCGCTCACAGCGTTTGCAGGATAAAGTCCAATAACGGCATTTGCTTGAAGCCATTTTTCGTTTATGATTTTATGCAGCATCTCTTGGGCATCTGCAAATAATTTACGCGCTTCTACCCCTTTTTCGGGGTCGTCGAAGATTTTGGGGAAACGCCCTTTTAGCTCCCATGTATGAAAAAAGGGAGTCCAATCTATATAGTCTGCAATCTCGGCTAAATCAAAGGCGGTAAAAACCCTATTTCCAATGAAAGAGGGTTTTACGAATCGGGTATTTTCCCAATCAATTTTCATTTTATTACTTCTAGCTTCCGAAAGGGGAAGATATTTCTTTTCGCGTTGCCGCTGATTGTGATTTTCTTTTAAATCATTATACTCGTTAGCAATTGTCGAAACAAAATTAGCTTTTTCTTCTCCTAATAATTTACTGACGACCGGAATACTCTTGGACGCGTCTAAGACATGAATAACGGGAGCAGAGTATTGGGGGGCAATCTTTACGGCTGTATGAACCCTCGAAGTGGTTGCCCCTCCGATAAGTAGGGGAAGGTTCATTCCCCTTTTCTCCATTTCTTCGGCAATATATACCATCTCTTCTAGGGAAGGCGTAATCAATCCACTTAACCCTATAACATCAACCTTTTCTTTTATTGCGGTATCCAAAATCTTAGACATGGGTACCATCACTCCCAAGTCAATCACTTCATAGCTATTGCATTGTAGCACTATCCCTACAATATTTTTTCCAATATCATGCACATCGCCTTTTACGGTAGCAAGCAATACTTTTCCGGCAACGTTTCCTATAGTCTTTTCTTGTTCCATAAAAGGAGTAAGGTAGGCTACCGATTTTTTCATTACTCTTGCACTTTTGACTACTTGGGGAAGAAACATTTTTCCTTCTCCAAATAAGTCACCTACGATGCTCATGCCGTTCATAAGCGGACCTTCTATGACATGTAAGGGTCTCTCAAATTTTAGGCGCGCTTCTTCGCTATCTTGTTCTACGAAATCGGCAATTCCATTAACCAGTGCATAGGAGAGCCGCTCTTCAACGGGCGCGTTTCTCCATTCGAGGCTTTTTTCCTCTTTTTTACCGGAGGACTTCACGGTTTCGGCTATTTCGACAAGTCTTTCAGTGGCATCACTTCTTTTGTTAAAAAGTACATCTTCAATCCGGGTGCGGAGTTCGGGGTCAATCTCATCATAGACCGGAATCACTCCGGCATTAACAATGCCCATATCTAATCCGGCCTTAATCGCGTAATATAAAAAGACAGAGTGCATTGCTTCTCTTACGTGATTATTCCCCCTGAAAGCAAAAGAGAAATTCGAGACCCCTCCGCTAACCAATGCACCGGGCAGATTTTCTTTAATCCAACGCGTAGCTTTGATGTAATCATTCCCATAGGTATTATGCTCTTCGATTCCGGTTGCTACGGCAAATATATTCGGGTCAAAGATAATATCTTGAGGGGGGAATCCTACGGTTTCGGTAAGTATCTTGTACGCTCTCTGGCATATTTCTGTTTTTCTTTCAAAAGAATCGGCTTGTCCATTTTCATCGAAAGCCATCACTACTACAGCAGCACCATAGGCTCTTACCTTACGTGCTTGGTCTATGAAAATATCTTCTCCTTCTTTTAGGGAGATAGAATTAGCAATTCCCTTTCCTTGTAAGCATTTTAGCCCGGCTTCTAATACCGCCCATTTAGAGGAATCAATCATTACAGGGACTTTAGAAATATCTGGTTCTGAGGCTACGAGGTTGAGAAAATGTGTCATTGCATGCACAGAGTCAAGCATTCCTTCGTCCATGTTAATATCTATTATCTGCGCTC
>CAUJFT010000408.1 GCA_963169475.1 Bacteroidota bacterium
GACTTGTGCCATCGCCTCTGCTCCCGCAAATACCTTTATAGGTTCTGTTTCAAGGGCTTTTTTTAGGGGAAGATAAAATTCTTCATTGACAATCACAACCGCATCAGGTTGGAATTGTCGTGCTTGATTGGCGAGTAGCTCCCAATTGTGGTGAGCTGTGAGAACAGAAACAGAAAACTTCTCGGGGTTTTGGGCAATAACGGCTAATGCTTGTGTGCCGATAGAGCCTGTAGAGCCTAAAATTGCAATATTTCTCATGTTTTTTTCTAATACTTAACCGCTTGAACTTTATACCCTCGTTTTCTTAATAACTCAATGATTCCTTTGTCACCCACAAGGTGAGCCGCCCCAAATGCAAAAAAACAAGGGCGACTCCGCGCAGCGGATAAGATAACCTCTATCCATCTTTCATTCCTTTCAAACAAAAGGATATGTTCATACCCTCTTATATTAGCACTCATCTGCTCATTGAGTAGTAAAATACGAGTCAGTCTTACAAGGTCATTCTTTTTATAGTAATAATACATACTGTCGTAAGCAGTACGAATCGCACGATAATCATATGCTTTGATTTGTGTTAAGAGTGATTCTGCCTGATACCGAAGCGGGATTTTGTCAAAAGCAGCGATTTGGTCTTTTATTGATTCAAGCCCAAGCACTTCTATTCCTTTTTGGCGCGCGATTTCCATTAGGTCTGCTTCAAATGGGTGGGGCTTTTTACAGTTATAGAGATTAGGATAGAGGCTGCCCCCAATCAAAATCGGGCGAATGTTTTCATACATTCCTATATCTTTATGAAGCGTATCTCTAAAAAAATCCGTAATTACTTGAAACTCTTCCGGGCTAAGGAGCTTGCTAAGAGAAGAATCGGCGGGTAATACAAGGTTGATTTGAGCAAGAAACAACTCCTTCATATTATCCATATCTACTTCAAGGAAAAGATTCTTGGAGGATTTTAGGGATTTTACTAAGACCGGGGGGATATTTACATCTTCATCACAAATAGCATGAACAGTTCCATACAGATAAGAAGACCTTTTTAATCCTTTCCCCGTAACTTTGAAGAGGAGAGAGTTATCTTCATTCTTTACAGAAAAATCAAGTGGAATAGGTTGGGCAGAAACAGAGAAAATAGCTCCGACAAAGAGGTAAAGGGTGATTTGAAAAACAAAAAATATCCTCATAACAGATATCTGAAAATGGTATTAAGTATAGGTTTAATTACTTAAACATAAGAAGTTATAATATTCTAACCGGTCAGACCAAGAAAAAAAACGAAAACCGCAATAATTGTTTTACGGTTTTCGCTACAAAGGTAACTAAATATCTTAGATTATTTTTCAAACACAGTATAGAACCTCCAAAATAATTTTGGGTATTTAGGCAAATTATCCAAACAAGGCTTAGAAACTAATAGGCTCAACCGTGAATCCTGCATTTCTTAGAAGAGCTACCATTCCATTTTCTCCCACTAAGTGTGCAGCACCAAAAGCAAAGAAGGTAGATTTTTTAGCTGCTGCTTCTGCAATTACTGATGTCCATTTTTCATTTCTTTTATTTAGAAAATTCTCCTCAAATCCTTCGGATTTTCCTTCTTCCTCCTCCATCAGTTTAGCAAACTCCGTCAGGTTTTGAACCTTATAAGCATGTATTAACCTTTCAAAATCTTTTCTGGATTTTGAAAAATCCTTTACATATTCAAGTAAGCCCTCTGCCTGCTCTTTATAGGGAATAGAATTTACCGCCGCCAATTGATCATCAAGTGTTTCAAGACCCAATATTTCTATTTTTTGGGATTTAGCCATTTTAAGAAACTCTACCTCATAGGAAGCCGGCTGGCTACACGCCAACATTTTGGGATATATCGTAGAAAGTGTAAAGAAGGGTTTGGTTTTGTCATAACTTTTAATACTTTTTTGTAAACTATCTCTGAAAAAGGTAGATACAATATCATAATTGGCAGGGCTAAGTAGCTTCTTCAGGGAGTTTCCCTTTTCCATGTTCATCGTTTTAGGAGATTGCATTTTTAATAACAATCCTATATCGTCCATATCCATTTCAAGATAGAGTTGCTCCGATTGATTAAAATGACCCTTGATAGCCTCATTCATAATCAGCTCGTTAGGGCAAATAATGTGAATTGTACCATAGAGGTAAGATTCTTTGGCTAACCCATTCCCACTTACTTTCCAGAGTAGCGCATTCTCTGTTTCCGGAGTGTTGCTTTTTTGTGCAGAGGTATCAAACACAAAAATAAGTGAAAATACCAGAATAGAAATAAAAGAAAAAAACGGTGTATTCATCTTGTTTATTTATAAATTGATTACTAAGTTTTATGACTCTGCTTCATTGGTTTCGAGGTCGTTCAAGTATCCTCTGAGCTTTTCTATATATTTTCCGTACATCCTTTGGATATACCAATAGAAAAAGTAAATCATAACCGCACTCACTACAACAACATAAATTAAGTAAAAGAATATATCACGGTTAGATTGGAGATTATGAAATACTGCAAGATTTAACAAGCGAAGCAAAATAAAGTTGGTAATATGGACTAAGGGTATCAGCACTACATTACTCCAAAAGTAAATAGAGGTATATTTTTCTAATTTTGTAACGAGGGTTTGAAGGTTGTTTTTCAGATTTTTATCTTGGCTATCAAACGCCTGAATAATTTTATACTTTTGAAGATAAAAAAACATATAAACCACGGAAAGTAATGCCCAAACCCCAAGGATAGTCTGAAGCAATTCTCCTTCATAAATAAAAGGCAATACAACAAAAGATAACATAATAATTGCGGTAAGCACCATTTCTAACCGGAGGTTTTTGCGAATCACAGCGATGACTCCGCGAGATTCTCCCGCCAAGAACTTATATATCGCTTCATCATTATAGGCATCTTTTTGCGCCTGCTGCTGATTAAGCTGTTTCCATAATTCTTTAATATTGTCTAATTCCATGTTAATCTTTCTTTTAAGTGTTAATGTGCATTCTGCCCATAATCTGCCTTAGTTTTTCTCTAATCCTATTCATTCTTACCCTTGCGTTATTGGCGGTAATCCCCATCATTTCGGCGATATCTTCGTAGGGCAAATCATCTAAATAGAGCATTACTAAGGCGCGGTCTATTTCGGAAAGCTGCCTGATTGCCTGATAGAGTAGCTGAAATTGATCGTTTTTTTCCTGAAATTCCGTATCCTCTGGCACTTGAATGCTCATAGTGAGGATGTCGGTCTGCTCCGGTTTTTTTACTTCTTTGCGAAATGCAGAGATTGCAGTATTTAATGCCACTCTATAAATCCATGTGGTTACTTTTGATTCTCCCCTAAAAGAAGCAAAAGATTTCCATAACTGAAGCACTACTTCTTGGAATAAATCTTTCTTGTCATCTTTGTCATGGCAATACATTCCACATACTTTATGGATAATTCCTTGATGACGATTGACAAGCCGCACAAAATCTGATTCTGAAGTAAATCCTTCCACTATTGTGAATTTTTGGAAATTAGTATTGGCAACCTCCAATTTATTACACCCTTATTAAAAAAGAGTAGCGTTTAATGATGAATACCCATCGTCGCTTACCATAAAGGA